>DAOVQI010000011.1 GCA_030628785.1 Bacteroidota bacterium | reverse complement strand
TACACCTTCAGAAATTGAACAGGCTTTGGAACGGCGATTAAGGTATCTAAAATTCTTTCCTGCCGAAGCTTCAGGCGGCTTATTGTACCTTAATGCCATGGCTGCCCCTTATATTAATGTAAAATTTATGCCAACCGGAGGGATAAACCTGAATAATCTGAAAGAATACCTTGCAAATAAATATGTCTTTGCATGTGGTGGCAGTTGGATGGTTAAAACCACCCTGATATCAGAAGGAAGGTTTGAGGAAATCGAAGGACTGGTTAAGGAGGCGGTAAGGATGGTGGAGGGGGATAGTTTGTAGTTTAATTTTTCAATCATTCACTTCCCTTAAACTTCTCAATAGCCATCCTTAAAGTCCTTACCGCCAGGCAAGCACAGTGAATCTTTGCTTCGGGAATACCCCCTAAATAATCTATTACATTTATCTCTTGTATTTTTTCCGATTGCTCCAGGGTTTTTCCTTTAATCATCTCTATAAGAGCAGAACCCGATACAAATGCACCAGCACATCCGATTGCCTGAAATTTTGCATCTTCTATAACATTAGAGGAAATCGCTAAAAAAATCTCCATGGTATCACCACATGGACCGGTATAAATAACCTTGATACTTGGGTCTTTCAACTCTCCCACATTAATTTTTTGTAAATAGTAATTTATTGCCTTATCAGAATATCCTGACTTGATCATTAAAGACTTAACTTCATTCATTTTATCTATTTTTCTTTCTTTTAATGATAGTGTAATAAATCAAGGATGTCAGCCAGGTATGTTAAAAATAAGGAAAACAGAAAAGCAAAAATCGGAGCAATGATCCAGACTGCAAAAAACTTATTAACTGCTGTTTTTCTGAATATGTTTTTAAATCCCAATCTGGAAACTCCTATGCCCACTATTGCAGCCGTGTTTAACTGGACCAGTGATGAAGGAATTCCTTTTACTATGGATGCTAAAAGCAATAAACTGGCCGTAATAAAAGAAATTATTATGGCTTCAATCGGACCGAACAGAAAAATACCTTTTCCTGTTTGTTTAACTATTTTATGACCAAAAAATGAACTGCCAATTCCAAAGCTTGGTGCAATAATCAGGGTTGCAAGTATCATAATAAGTATCCGATTTTTGCCGTCATCCTCGATACCCAATTCATTCATGATCATGGAGGCAATGGGGCCTGAAGCATTTGCCACATTGTTTGAACCAATTGCAAAAGCCACATAGCATGACATAACAATAACAAGTAATTTCAGAACCGGATGTTTTGTAATATTCCGGAAAGTAAAAATCCCTGTTTTTCTGATAGGAATATAAACATATTTCCCAATCAGGTAACAAATGATAAAGGAAACAACCGGAAGGATAAACCATGTTGGAATAATTTCAACAAACAATTTTTGTTTGTTTAATACTTCGAAGTAAACCGCGGGTCCGGTTACCGAAAGCACTGTTGCCTGACTGGTAGATTGAGGAATTCCAAGTAAATTGGCAATAAATAAGGCAATAGCTACTGAAAACAGAACAATCGTAACGATGGTAAAAGTCATCATGTCGGGCTGCAATATTCCCTTGCCCATAGTTGTTGCGGTTGCTTTACCCGCAATCAAAGCGCCTGCAAAAACCATTATTCCGAATAAACCGGGAATTACACTCTTTTTCAGAATGTTTGCACCGTAGGCTGCTGAAAACGAAGGAGCTGTTCCGCTGCCACCCATATTGATCGCCAAAAAAATAGCTGTCAAAAAAGGTATTAAAAGCTGATTGAATAAAGGTGAAATCATATTAACTTACCAAGCGATGTGTTATATATTTGGGTTTCAGCCCTAATATTATATTTATGGAAAGATAAATCAATTTTTGATTATCTGTTTCAAAGATAGTAATACAAAAAAACCAGATAATAACAAGTTGTAACAAAATTAAGAATATTATTTAAAGTTCCCGGTTTCCGGTTCTCAGTTCTCGGTTTCCGGTTCTCAGTTCCCGGTTCTCGGTATTTTTGGTTTTTGGGGTGCTGAGTACTAGTTTAAAGTTTGAAGTTTGTGGTTTTTTGTTAAGTTAACTAACACAAAATTCTCCTCCTTGGAAAGGAGGAGTACCCGACCGAAGGAAGGGGGAGGTGGTTGAATTTTTCTTTTCAGCCGAATACAATTTGGCTCTACATCTTGCTCCAATCTCTCTGTGCAATCTGCGTACTGCCTATCCCGAAATGGTTTTAAAATCACAGATTTTGACCATTTCGGGACTGCCTGCTGGCGACTTTTTCCTGCTTCTTCCTAAACAGATCATCAAAGGTTATGGACATAAAATAAAGTGCTCCCATTTTGGGACCTCCGTAATTATTTACATGCTGAATATTAATAAAATTATTTACACCAAATTTTAATGTTGAGTTCATTTTTTCGAGCTTATAGGTCAACTGGGCATCAAAAGTAAAAATCGGATCAATTATACCGTCTCCAAACGGACTTTGCCAGAAGAAAGAATCCTGCCATCTCCAAATTACTTTAAAACCAACATTATTATAAAAGTTTCTCTGGAGATACGAAACGTTTACTTTAAATTCAGGCGTATTAAAACCCGGAATTACTGGATCATCAACCTCGGAAGACAGTTTAGCCCAGGTAAAATTCGCATCGATAACAGCTCCTCCCACATAAATAAACTTAAACCCGAGGTAAAGACCCTGAACAACAATATCGTTACCTGAATTGCTATACAAATAATATACATCATGCTGGTTGGAATTTGCAATTTGGTCAGCTGCCGCCACAATATTCTTATTCGGGCTTGTTCTGGGCAAAACTACCCGTTTAATCCCGATAAAATGGTTATATATGCTCCTGTAATAAGTAGCGCTGAAATATAGTTTCCTGACAAGATTTATTTTGTATTCCAGCTCGAATGATCTTACTTGTTCAGGTTTCATTTCCTTCAAATCATTTTGGAATAATATCCCCTTTTGAAGAAGAGGAAGATTTTTTAGAATAGCCTGGTTATATCCAAGTTTTTCTGGGTTACCTTCATCCGTATCAATCCTTACCGCATCTTTAAAATCTGTAACATTTTGAAGAAAAAATGAATTACCGATAAACTCGAATGGTTCAACTATTCCCGGATATCCGCCAATCAGCCAGGCAGGCCCGAGATTCTGGTAAATAAACTGTTCCCTGGATCCCGGATTCCGGGATCCGGTCTGGTAGGATGTCCTGAAACTATGAATATCAGCTATTGTATAAACTAAGGATAACCTTGGTGAAAACGAAGCCGTGAAGTTTTCGTTTTTATCATAACGTAATGAACCCAGGATATTCAGCTTATCTTTAAATAGTAATTTTGAAAGCTGACCGTAAAGTCCGTACTCTGACATAGTAATGTTATTTCCCAGGGTATCTGGGAATAAGTCTCCATCTGATACCAAGTCATATAAACGGTAGTTACCACCAATCTTAACATTCAGGAATTTTATCTTGTCTTTCAGATCATAGGATCCTTCAACATGGTAAAGAGCCGAATTATTTACAATTTTGGCTCCGTTTAATATGCCTTGTGTTGCCTTTATTTTGTCCTTTAGGGAATCAAACTTTGGTGTTCCCGGTTTTGGCCTGACCCCGTTCCCACCAATACTATCCGCATAGGTTCTTCCGTACAGATATGAATTGAACCGGTCATATCTTAAAAACCTTCTGGCTGTTCTGTAACTGGCCAGAAAATCCCTGTTCCAATTTTCATCATTTTTCCAGCTCCTGTTCATATTAATGGCAAGGTACCGGGCATCATATGAATCGCCAGATTGTTGTTGTGTTGAATACCCCCTGATAAAAAAATGATCTCCGTTTAACTCAATCTTACCCTGGAAAATCCCGAAATTATCAAGTGAAATCCGGTTGTCGCCGGTATAAACAGTTGTCCCTATGCCATAATTGCCCTGAAGTATAGCTGTAATTTTGTTGGTTAAACGATAAAACAAAGCACCGTTTAATTTAAAATTCCAGGTGTTATAATTTACCAGGTCTTCTTCTTTATATCCTGTCCGGGCAACATCTATCATGACATCGCCTTCTCCAACCGGCATAAGGGAACGTATTTCATCCCCATAAATATTCAAACCATCATAACCCGGATCATCCGAAGCAAGATTAGATCCTACCGGTAAATACAATTGTTCCGGTTCTCCTGTTTCAGGATCTATTCCCCATACCGGATCAATAGGTACATGTGTGTTTGTAAAATCCTCTGCGTGCCAGTCCTCTCCCCTCATAAAGGATGTATTGATTTTATAAGCCCATTTATTGTTGTGGGCTTTTGCATAACGAATACCCAGATCAATGATCGGATTAAGCTGGAACTCAAGCAGCTTATTACTGCCAAATCCTATATGATTAACCAAAACCTTGGAATAAGCGCTCAAACCCTGGTACCTAAATGGATCTTTACTCCTCATCAACAATATCCCATTCAGGGCGTTAGGTCCGTATAAGGCTGAAGACGGACCGGTCATTAACTCTATGCTTTCAAGGTCTAATTCTGAAATACCTGCAATGTTCCCTATAGGAAAATTCAAACCGGGTGCCTGGTTATCCATTCCATCTACCATTTGGACAAAACGAATATTCCCTGTAGCGTTAAACCCCCTGGCATTGACCGAGGTAAATTGTAAGCCTTGTGTAGCAACATCAATTCCTTTCATATATGCCAGGGCATCATAAACCATAGCGGCAGGCGACTCCTGAATTTCTTTTAAATCCAGACGCTCGAGCGATACAGTAGCTTTAAAGACTTTTTCCTTAACGAGAGGCGCCGTTACAATAACTTCCTTTCCCATAAAGGTTTTTTCGGCCAGACGTATTTCCAATCCATCGATAATCGGCTGCGTCACCACGGTCTCGTAAGTATGGAAACCTATCATTGAAAATTGCAGGGTAAAAGGGGGGGGGCGGTTTGCTCGTAAAATGAAATTACCCTGATCATCGGATGCAGTACCGGTATGGGTATTTTTCACAACGATATTTACTCCAACAAGGGGTTCTCCGCTTTTTTCATTCACTATTTTACCCGAAATCTGTGTGTACTTCTGAGCCTGCAGACAAGTACTGAGGATAAAGAAAACAAAAAGAGAAATATTCTTAAAAAAAAACAGACAAATCCTACGTTTCATATGTTTGCAATAATTCCGGTTTAGTACCCAATTACATATCTATTACCAGGAAATAAATTAATATCAACACTTGGTATATTTGACCCAAATGTCTGGTTAATAGCCTCAATACATTTATTTGCGATAAATGCCGACCCTCTGGCGTTAGGATTCAATCCGTCAACCGAAAAGAAACCGGTATTTATTTCCGAATCAAAGGTTAACGGCACTCCATCAACCAATACCTTAAAATTAGTTAAGGGAACACCAAACTCATCATACTTCTTTGTTTGTACCCAAAGATTGAAAAAGGTACTTATATCTACTACGGCAAGATGATCCGGATAAGACGTTGCAATATTGTGAACAATTGTATTAAAGGCGTTTGTTCTTTCCTCAATATTGCTTATTTCCAACTCTGTTAAAACATATTTGTCAGGGACAGGGTCAGTGGAGCCAAAACCAAATAAAGCGACGTTTTCCAATGGGAAGTTCATTAGAACTTTCTCATCCGGTGTAATAATCCGTATTTTTGGAAGAGGTTCTCCATTGGGATAATTTGCGTCCGGCAAGTCCTTATCTTCAATAACCAAAGGTTGGGGTGGTGAATATTCATAACCACCAATAAATTCGATATAAGGTCTTCTTTCACTTTCAGAAACACCGGTATTATGAATTTGTACTGCATTATTGAATTCTTTATATATATTGTAAATAGCATCATACTGGTACTCATTAATCCGGAGGACATGAGCAGGCATCATATTAAAATAGAAAAAATCGGACACCAAAGGTATATTTGCAACCACTCCTCTGATTCCATTTTCGACTATTAATTTTTCAAAAGCAAAATCCAAAGCTTCCCGGAAGATACTTTGTGGAGTAAGATCACCCACATTTATTTGATCAGGGTTAGAAGGTGGATAAGGATTCCCGGCTCCTCCACCCAATGCATAAGACAGAATATCCTCGTATCCTAACCAGATTGAAAAAAAAGTAGGTGAAGCGGACAATGCATCATTCAATAGATTTGATTGACCAATTGCTGAAGCAAACCGGTCATAATAAATATTTTGAAGAAGTTGCGGATGATCGATTTGGAATGATTTGAGACCAGGAACAGCAAAATTATTAAGTTCGGTAAGCTCTCCGGTATAAGATGTTGGGATCTCTCCTTCGGTGCTTTCAACAACCGGCTGTGGAGAATCAGGTGTAAGGAATTTATAAACATATTTGCCTCTGATATTTTGTGCATCAGAAGCGAATGGATTATATCCATTTTCCGAGTGTATATCCGGTTGGCTAAACTCCTCTCCACCGGCTTGAGCAAGTTGACCTGCCAGAATCGAGGGGAATGAGTTTTCCTGACCAAACGTATAAAGAGAGCCATCCATAAACCCGGTCGACCAGGAGCCACCAATCGAAATATATTTGTTAAAATCGGCTGAACCCGTGATAATTTCCGGACGAATTTTTTCAGGTGGTTCATAACTACAGGAAGCGGTTATAAGTCCGAAAAAAATGAGCCCTTTTAAAAAACATAATACCCATTTTATCGAAATCATATATTTATCCATTGATGAATTAGTTTTTAACGCCGCCGTTTAGTAACAAAAAAATAGACCGGGATTCCCAACGAAAGGAGTACAACGCCCCAGCTAATTACTTTTAATCCCAGTCCATATATGGCCCATACGGTAAAAAGAAAGGCCAGTATAGAAATAGATAACCTTCCATGATAGATCAAGCCATTTTTCTTTTGACTTTGAAAATATAATTTTATTTCAAATAATGCAGTGATAAAATAAGGTAATAAGTTAGTCAGAACTGAGAGCATAATAATGAAAGTAAACATTGCCACCAGCCCATGGCTGAAGTTCATATATATAAGGATTGAAGCCAACAAACTGGAGATGACTAAACCGGGCAGGGGAATGCCCTTTTTGGATCTCCGGCGAAAAATCCCCGGGAAGACACCATCGAGTGCTGCCGCCATCGGAATTTGTCCTTGTAGCAGGATCCATCCATTTAATGCACCGAAACAAGAAATCGCCCCACCTGCTGCAATCAATAAACCTGCCCAGGGTGCCCAGATCTCCTGAGCAGCATCAGCAAAGGGAGCAGTTGAATTGCGAAGGTCCGAAGGAGCGATAATACCCATTACCGCAACTGTACTTAAAATGTAGAGCAATGCAACGATTAAGGTACCAAATAAAGTTGCACGATAAATGGTTTTTTCAGGATTTCTGACTTTATCAGCGGGTATGGTAGCCGACTCCAAGCCGGTTAATGCCCAGAAAGTTAATGCAGCAGTTGTTGTAATTGCCGTGAAATTGGAAACTTTACTTAAGTTAAAAGGTCTGAAATTTTCTACATTAAAAGAAAAAAAACCAAAAGCAACAATTGCAAATAAAGGAAGGACTTTGAGAATCGTAGTGATAAGTTGTACATAACCTACTCTCCGGATATTCATTGAATTTATCCAGGTAAAAAACCAGATACTTCCCATTGCTGTTAATCCTGCCAATAAAGGATCTTTTCCGAGTGGTGACCAGAAAAAACCAAGGTACCCTACAGCAGCAACAGATATTGCTGCATTACCGGTCCATATTGAGATCCAGTATCCCCAGGCCACCATAAAACCAGTGAATCTCCCAAATCCCTCTCTGGCATATATGTAAGGCCCTCCTATACCGGAAACAATACGACTTAGCCTTGCAAAAACAATAGCCAGAAGAATTGCCCCGAATGTCGAGAACAGCCACCCAAGGATGGAAATACCACCAAAAACTGCGAGAGCAGCTGGTAGCAGAAAAATCCCTGATCCGATCATGTTACCTGAAACCAGGGACAGGCTCATCCAAAAACCGATCTTCTGTTTATTCTTTTTCAATGTAACTTTTTAGTTATCAAGAGTCTCTTTTGTTTATTCAGGATAATCGTTAATTGTTATATGTTATAGGTTATAAGTTATATGACAAATAAGCTATGAGCTACATAACAATTAACATATAACAGTTAACATATAACTCTTATAACCTTTAGCTGCTCCTTGCTCTCTGAACTTACTGCCGGCTATTTGCGCCTGTCAAAGGCATTCCTATGGAAGAAAGCAACGGTTTATCCATAATCAACTTTTGGCAGTTTCGGCGTATTCTTTATCAGATTGCATGTTCTACAATAATGGAACTCCTCCGAGGTTCTTTTTTACAGCAACTCAACAAATCATCATATCAACTTCATACTTTTCACCATTAACTAATAACTATTAACTTATAACGTATAACAATTTATCCCAAAGGGATGCCCGTGGCATAACACCCTGTTTCTTTTCTCTCAACACGCTTATTAGTTACACAAAGCTTAAAACCTGTGAATAAACGTCTCTCCCTTTTCGATCAGGTCATTATAATCTTCGGGCTCTTCCAGGTTTTCATTTAGCCCAATCGGGCATTTGCCCCGGATCAATATCCAGCAGGAATCCCAGGATCAGGATCCCGATCGTTAAAATTAGAACACCGATTAAATTCAGGAAAAACCCTGCCTTAACCATATCAATTATCCTTATCCTGCCGGTTCCGAAAATAATGGCATTTGGAGGAGTTGCTACAGGCATCATAAAAGCAAACGAACTTGCAAGGGTTGCCGGGATCATTAATAATAAGGGGTTCCTGGCAATAGCAACAGATAATGCTCCCAGAATGGGCAGGACCATTTCAGCGGTAGCTGTATTTGAGGTAAGTTCGGTTAAAAAAGTGATCATAAAACAAATACTCCCAATCAGAAGGGCAGGTGAGAATGCTCCCAAACCAATCAATTGATTTCCGAACCATTCCGATAAGCCAGATTCCTTGAATCCACTGGCAAGGGCAAATCCGCCTCCAAACAGAAGGACAATACCCCAGGGAAGTTTCGAGGCTGTTTTCCAGTCCATAATCTTTGGGCTTTCTTTCCCCGGAATAATAAATAAAGTTAAGGACAGTATTATGGCAACGGTACCATCGTTAATATAATCTGCGTCAGGAAACAAACCTGACCATCCCGGAATGGTAAAATTACCAAATTGGATGTCAGCTCGTGTCAGCCACAATAATGCTAACAATACAAACACGATTAAAACAATCTTTTCTTCATAACCCATCTTACCCAACTCTTTATACTGCTCTCTAAAAGCACTCTTTTTCAGGTAAAAATTAGCGCGGCAGAAAATAATTGATAGAAAAAGCCATGCGATCAGTAAAAAAATGAAAGAGATAGGTATGGCAAAAAAGAACCATTTTGCGAAGGAAATTTCAGGAACGTCCGGAAAAGTTATAGTAAGGATCCTGGTAAAAGAAAGGTTAGGCGGTGTGCCTACCAGAGTAGCAACTCCACCAATACTTGCACTGTATGCAATGCCTAAAAGAAGTCCAATGGAATAGAACCTCACCTTTTTCTTCCCTAATGTATTCTCCAGGTTTATTATCACTGAAAGAGCAATCGGAACCATCATCATTGCCGTTGCGGTATTTGATATCCACATGGATAAAAAAGCAGTAGCCACCATAAAACCTAAAAGAATTCTTCTCGGTTTGGTCCCAAAAATAATCAAGGTAACTAAAGCTATTCTGCGGTGCAGATCCCACTTTTGCATCGCCAGTGCAACAATGAATCCACCTATAAAAAGAAAAATAACATGGTTGAAGTAAAGTGTGGATACAATTTTTCCATTCATTATGCCAAAAAGCGGAAATAATGCAACCGGTAGCAGGGCAGTTACGGCAAGGGGAATGCATTCAGTGATCCACCAGATGGCCATTAACAGAGCAATGGCTGCAGTGAAAGTAACTAGTGGGTTTTCCGGATCCAGGTCAAAGAAAATAAGAAGAATAAAACTCGCAACAGGGCCAGTAATCAGGCCAAGTTTCTTCAGCCAGCCTGTTTTGCCAATCAGGATTTGTTCGTTTTCAGCCAAACCGATTACTTAATAAGAAAATTTTGTGCACCTAAATGTGTCGGATCAATGTCAAGCGCTTTTCCAAGCTGGCTGTTTGCTTTTAAGTCATCACCCAGTCCTTTGTAGCCCAAACCCTTAGAAAAATATGCATTAGCCCGGTATTTTAACTGTGCCTGCCGTAGTTTAACCGAGTTCATATATCGTGCGCTATGTATTTTAGTATTAAGCATAGCATTTCCCCGTTTTATCAGTTTAATAAAAATATCAGTTGCAGAGCTTTGTTCACCTAGTTCTATATGAGCCAAAGCTTCATAAAATAAGATTTCGGAATCACTTCCTGCACCCCACTGTTTTTTCTCTTTTGGATCAGTCATTTTTCTGAATAATTCTTTTGCTTCCACGAAATCCCCTTTTAGTTTATAAGTTAAGCCAAGAAAATAATAAGCAAGAAACGCTTTAGGATCATTCACACTCTCAAGATTTTTAGGAAATTCCATCACTGCCCGGAAATCCTTCATTGCCTTATCATAGTCTTTTCTTTTGAGATATTCCATTCCCCTTAAAATATGGGCATCACTCCAGTAAACATGAAGATTTATTTCCGCTGCTTCAGCTGAATAAAAATGATGATTTTCCAGGAAATTAATTGCCTTGTTGTATTTACCCATAAAGATCCAAAGTGAAATTAACCTGGGCAGACCTGCATTTGATTTTTCAATAATTTCCATATTCTGCTCCATAAATTTTAACCGGTCTTCAGGAGCAACTTTAGCATAAGCATAATAATGGTCTGCCTCATAATAATATAACGGGTCATCAGGTTTTAGTTCAATAGCTTTCTCAATATTCTCAATGGCTTTAAAAATACTATCATGAACATTTGCATATAAAAATGCCAGGTTACGGAAAACAACAGGATTTGTATTTCCTGACTCAAGTGTTCTTCGCCACATTTTCAATGCCTTATCGGGTTGATTATCGCAATAAAGATTACCAAGATAATAACAGGCATTTCCATCATCAGGTTTTTTTTCTATTATGTATTCCAGAATTTGCAAGGAAATCTGCCCATATGGGAAGCAATGATCAACAGGCAGTTTGCCGGCGATTTCGAAATTAACTGCGGCGTTCTTCTCATTTTGAATCAAATGGTAATAATAACCTAAATAATAATAAATCAATGGGTACGATCTCAACTTCTCGCTTTTGGAGTTTACAGCTATTGACAGGATTTTTATTGCATCATTATAGAATCCGGCATTATTATATCTGGCTGCGGTTTCAAGATAATTATCCGGTTCATCACGCATTTTTTCCATTAATTTATTTAAATACACCTTTGGTTTTTCACCAGTTCTTGAATCTGAACTAATCAGATAGATTTCGTTCAGGGCAATAAAATTTAACGGATCGATTTTAAGTATCTTCTTAGCGGTTTCATAGGCTTCATCATATTTTTCCAACTTTCTAAATATCATCGACTGAAGAGCCAGAGCATCAATAAAATTGCTATTATATTCAATTGTTGTATTGAGCCTCTCCAGGGCTTGTTCAAATCGTTGGTTTCTACAATCAATATTAGCTAATAAAAAATTAGCAGGAGTAGTCCACTCGTAGCTCCATAGCGATTTATTCAGAATCTTGTATGCGTCTTCATACTTACCCTGAAGATATAAGGAGACACCCAGATAATAGAGGGGTTCACAGAATTTTGGTGATATATAATTAGTTGTGACGCGATTAACAGCTATCCTTAATTTCTCTTCTGCTTTATGGTAAATTCCTTTTTTTAAATAATTCAAACCAATTTGGGTATTTACCAAGGCATTCCCAGGCTCTTGTTTTAATGCTTCTTCATAATATTTCTCCGGATCAAATTTGTAATTATAGAATTGTTCCTGCCGTAAACCTGTAAGAAATAATTCTTCTAAACCGGCAATTTCAGAAGGTTCTTTTGGCTCTTTATAAACGGCAGGTTCCGGTTCATTTTTTTTTGACTCAGGGATATATGAAATCAGTTCTTTCCCGTTTTTAGATATTACTTTGAAAGTAAAATTTTTATTTATTCCACTATCAGGAACAACTATTGTTTTTGAAAAAGCATCATAGGGATTTATATCTATTTTATCCTCATAAATAATATTTTGATCCAAAAAAAGTATAACTTTTAAATCGGAAAATCTTGAAGTCGCATTAAGTTCAATTAAGACAGAATCAGTATCGACATTCAGGTTTAATACAAAATCCTTATTGGCGTTTTTAAAATCATGAATGTCTTTTACCGGATAAATATACATTTTTGCTTGTTTGGCAACTCCGGGAGCTATCCAACTATAATCGGGCTGGTTATCAGAATAGGCTCCCATCATGAGTTCAAGGTAGGGGCCATCCTCATCGGTAAGTTTTTCATCCCACAACCTTCCTGCCTCATTATTCCCCCAGTTCCAAAACTTTTTACCGGGTAAGGTATGCCTGTCTCCAATTAATATTATACCTGCTTTTTCCCCATGATCCATACCTCCAAGAAAGTCCTTTTTTGTACCCCAGGCAAAAAACGAAGTGGGTGATTTTGTATTTTTCCACCAACTCACATCCACTCCTTCCGTAAAGTCAATCCCCCGGTAATACTGTTTCGAAATTGGCCAATTGGTAAATTCAACTTTCTCATGATAAACTGCCCTCTCGACGTCCGGAGGAAAGATAACCTGGTAATTTTCGTTGGCATGCACGGCAATGTTTGCCCACATCAAAAATGAATGAGTAAAAGGAGTAACGTTAAACAACTTAAGATCTGTTTCAATATACGATTTGTCCGGGAAAAGTGTTAAACCCACGATCCATCTGGCACCATGACGTTTTTCATATTCTCCAACCCAAATTGTTTTGGAACCATCAGAATTCTCCGTAAGTTCATAATCAACCGGCATAAATGTCGAAACCCTGTGGTGGTGTGGAATATTCCATTCAATTCCACCCGATATCCAGGCGCCGGCCATGCCTATCAAGGCAGGTTTTATCACCCTGTTATGGTATACAAAATCATAGTCATTTGTTTTATCCTTTGCATAATACACCCTTCCTCCAATTTCAGGAAGTACACATATTTTAACATATTCATTCTCAAGGAACAGACCCTTATAGGTTTTTAAAACTTTTTCATCAGTCAATTTATTAAGCAGGGGATAAGGATAAACCCGCCTTTGAGCTCTTTGATGATTTTGAGGAGTATAAAAAATTGGATTGATTTCAGGTTCACTAACCACATACGTTGGAATGGTTATATCCTTTTCATAAACTTTTACACTGTTTCTGGTATCACCTGAACGATTACAAGAAATAATGACTGTGGTAATAATTAAAACGTAAATAATACGAATAAAATTCATCATAGTTTTAAATTTTGGTAACTAATCAGTCTTGTAAAGTAACTTATTATCAATGTATTATTATCGTTGCAATAACTATCCATATTAAAATTTTATGCATTAAATAAGAATATTTTTTTTTAAAACTACCTTTTAACAATCAATTCACAAAATCATTTTGATTACCAGTAGGTTTTGGTAAGTGGTCCGGCCATTTTTAGGGACAAACCCTAATGAGAAAAACCCTAAGGGTTTTTAAAACCCTTAGGGTTTAGCGTGAGGTGTTTAATCTTTACCAGCCTGGAATAAAGTTTAATCCGAACACCCCGGTTTTCAGCCCTTTTTCCTGGAACGGAAAAGCATAATACGGTTCAAGGATCATAGCGCCAAATAAGTTTACTCTTACCGACACCCCTGTGCTATAAACAGGCATTCTCTGATTTAAATCTGAACTATCATAGACGAACCCTATGTTACTTTCTGAATCCCATGCCAAACCTGCATCAAGAAAGAAAGCTAATTCAGTCCAGAACATCTTCGATTTAATAAGCGAAAGTCTTTTTGGACCGGTAAATGGTATTCTTAATTCCAGGTTACCCACCAGCATTCTGCTTCCGTACAATTGCTGAATAACATACTGCACATCTTCGATGCTCAGGTCCTGATAAATTTTATTATTATCATACCCCCGGATATACCAGGGATAACCAAGATAAAGCGGAGCTATTAATCTGCTTTCAGAGCCGGGGCCAAATCTACCATAATGATAAATACGGGTTGCAATGGTAAAGGGTCTTATCTGGAAATATTTCCTGTAATCAACCAGCGATGTGAAATAACTAAACTCGCCAAAATATTTCTCTACCTGAATCCTTGCCCTTGACCCCTTAAGTGGAGATGCATAACCAAATACGGAATTATCCGTTACAAAAGCAGCATCCAGTTTTCTAATATTAAAGCCCTTCGGTGCAGGTTGCTTTTTCCTGGTTTGTCCTAGAAGATTTCCATAAAAATCATAAAAGGATTCCCAGCGGTCGATACGATAATAATACCAGGATTGGGATGCACCGAGTTCAAATCTCCGTGTGGTGGAAAGCGGGATATACCCGAAAAGTGAAAATCTGTCTTCAAATATTCTCATGAAATCCATTACAAGATTTTGTACTGGTATATACCCATCTCCAACTGAAAGGGAGTCCATTTTAAGATATGCCGATGCAAACTGAAAAGGCATATGGGAAGCTGAAGCCCCCCAGTTCAACTTCTTTTTCTGATTAAAATAGGAAAATTGGCCTCCAAAATCATAGATCTCCCCATTTACAGCCAGTGTAACAAACATCTGGTTATCACCAACCATATCGCTGAAGATTGCAAAAATACTGCCTGCCATTCCTGTAGCAAGACGGCTTGAGCTTACCCCTGCTGTAACATTTGAAATATAATCGAGTTTAAATTTGGGTTTATACAGCTTTGGAGCATAAAATTCCGGTTTGACCTCCTGGAAACTTTCCCTGTCATCCAGTTGTCTGTCAACGAGATTATTCTTTAAAGTAATGTTAGGTGGCAGCGTGGCTGCAGCCATATCATTAAAATCAACAGAAACTTCAACAGGCTGGAAATCAGACGCATTTGCTCTGTATATAGTATATTTTCTGTTAAAGTAATACGAATACGCTATCTCATCACTGTTCCTGGCAATGCTGATAGCAGGCGAATGATGCGTAATACCTGTTATACCGGTTAAATAATTGGTTAAACGGTAAACTTTTCCCGATTTTAAATCATATTTGTACAGATTTCTGAAACCATCACTATTGGAAAGAAAATAAATTGAATTACCATCAGATGAAAATACCGGATTCATATTTTTTGCACCCGGAAAAACATGCAGCACTTTGGGTTCTGAAGTGTTTTCCACATCGATAATGGCAAGATTATAATCCATATAGGGAACATTTGTTTCCGTTTCTGTACGGTCAGTAGAAACAACAAGATACCTGCCATCGGGTGACCAGGCAGGATGTATATAGGAAAACCGATCGTTGGTTAATAATTGTACTTCTCCGGTTTTAAGATAATAACGGTACAAGTTGTTAATGCCTCCTGGTGTTCCTGCAACCACAATGCTTTCACCATCAGGCGACCATGCAGGATGAGTAAATGCCGGCACTCCCGGAATTTCAATACTTTCAAGTATCCTGCTTCGTTTCACGTCAAGTATAATCAATTTATTAATTCCTTTTTCGAAAACACCAAAAGCCAATTTTTGTCCGTCCGGCGACCAGGTCCCTGAGGATTCAATGAAATTTAGCGCGTCAATTTCATTGTTATGAACTGTTTTGGAAAGTTTTTTAATAATCTTACCTGTTTTGGCATCGGCAAGAAAAAGATCCAAGGAAAGCACATCGCGTTCCGAAATAAAAACAACATAATTACCATCCGGACTGATGGAAGGCGAGATATTCATATCGCCGGAGTTTCCTGAGAACAAAATCTTTTCACCCACCAACTGGTCTACTGAGTCCTTCATGAATTGCCTGTAATAATGCACTGTTGATGATTTCCACAACATGGAAAATGTTTCTGCACTCATACCTAACAATGAATCAATGGCTGCCTCATAACCAATCATGGCAGTGGCAGTAAACAAGGGTACAATCATATCACTACCCCAGGTTTTAGACACGAGAGCCACAAATGCCTGACCCCACCGGTAGGGGAAATATTTGGAATTCCGTGTCAATTGCTTAAGCGTTGGAAAATCATCGTTAAGTACTGCATCCCGTATCCACATAGCTGTATGTTCATCAACACTCCCTATAGAGAGATATTCAGCCATTCCTTCAACCATCCAGAGCGGCAGGTTCCTCAGGGAATTGAGATTGGTCGAATCACCCTTAATAATGGTATTGTACTGGAATGCATGTACCAACTCATGACCCAAAACATGATCGGTTTGATGGTTTGTGGTTGCAATGGGAAGAATAACCCTGTTTTTTAAAGCTTCGGTCACACCTCCTGTACCTACCCCAACGTTTCCCATAATAGCTGTCGTTTGCTGAAAATCAGCATGATTCTCATAAAAAATAATTGGATTCTTTTCTATTATCGGTTGCTTAAAGACCTTTAAATGCAAACGATACCACTCCTCACACGAACGGGCCAATTGGTTCAGTAATGAATCATTTTCGAGATAATGGTATATCTCGAAATTCGGGGTTTCATAAACCTTATAATCAATTTTTTTATACCCCGGCTTATTCTGTCCAAAATACTGGGCTTGCAATCCCCGTGGCAAAAGGAATAGAATAAGAAAACTAAAAAGCAATAATTTTAATGTGCTGATAATTTTAAGATATATTTTATAAATAAACATTACTTATTTGTTTCCAATCCTTAATATAGAAATGAAATAAGATATTCGCAACCATTCAGTTGTTTTATTATACAATTTCTGTACCAGTTATGTTAAATAAATTGAAAAAAATCTGTTCTTACCGACAAAATTTACGGATTTGTGAGAAGAATATCAAAAAAATTACAATCCTCCCTGTGCTTTCACACCATATGCAACCTGTCCCCTGCCCCCCAAAGAAAATATTTTACCAATCCGTATCACGGCCGGAGAAAAAGCCGTTAAGGATTTACACTGAAGTTTTGCATATTTTCTTAGGCAGATTTTAAAACTTTAAGCGTTACTCAGAGCTTGTTTACTATACCGCTGCCTATGTGACGCAGGTCAGGAAGGCTTTCCCCAAAGGGATCACTATGTGACAGGGTAGGATATTTTATCATTCTCTTCCTAATCCCAGCCTGAAAGGCTGGTTTGTCATACCCTTTCAGGGTACAAAATATATTGTTTTAACCGCACAACGCGTTAGATTTAAATTCTAATTAATCCTTTCTTTAATCAATTCGAGGTATTCCTTTCCCAATTTTTCATCATCAAGGTTAAATATCCCACAAATAAAATTATCCTCCCAAATCATCATGATCTTACCGTTGTAAGGATCATTTATCAACTGGTAACCTTCATCCGGTTCCTCTTGTTTTTTTAAAAACCTGTAATAGTCACTAATGATTTTTTTGCATCCTGTGGGTTCTTCCCGATGAATGATAAATAAGGAAAAAATATTATTGCCTACTGAATATTCTGCCGTAAAAACTTCATTCAGAAATTCATGTCCCAGAAAACCCTTTGCGATAAACTTGCCTGAATATTGAATTTTATTATCCTCAGGGAACCATGAAACTGCCTCGGGAAGTTCTTTTTCCCCACCAAGCGTTTTAGAGACTTCCTTTGCAATAATCCGGATATCCTTGTCATTTTTGGTTTTTCCCGATACAGAATTAATTTTTATGTAATACTTATCCTGAATAAAATGTAAAAGGGATTCTTCAGAATAGCCCTGCATACCGATAGGGATAAAATGGTAGTCTGCCGATCGTTCCTGACTATAGATCCCGTAAGCAAAAACGGGTGTTTTATGTTGGTATATCTCTACCTTAATACTCTGGTTCTTACCCTTGATATACTCGGCAATAAATAATTTTTCGAATTCATAACTCAAATAGGCATCGGCTGCACCATTTATATAATCCCATAAATTATGGGGGGAATAAACAGGATATTCTTCAAGTATCTTCCATCCTTTAATTTCCGGAAATGGAATTCTTTTTTCCTTGTCCTGATTAGATGCCCGGCCAACTTTTGCCAAATTCGCACTACATGGAATAATGAACAAAAGAATCATTATCAGGAACTTCATTCGAAGCATGTGGATTTTCATCGTTACAACTTTTTTAAGGACTCAATATTAAGTAATAAAATCAGCCGGAACATCCAGGAGCCTTGTAACATCTTTGATTTTCTCTTCAACGTTAAATCCCTTTGCACATACTACAGAACACGAATTACACTCTTTACAGGGATTCTTCGTCAAGTCAAGGGCAGTCAATAATTCATGAGCTTTTTCGAGCTCCCTGTATCCGTATGTATACATATATGCCCTCATGATATCGGGTACAGGCAGATTTTTTTTACATTGAGAAAGACAATTCTCGCAACCTGTACAATACAGACCCGGAAGTGACTGAGCAAGAATAATGTCTTTTTTTTCATTTTCATTTAGTTCCAGATCATTCATGACACTCAGGCTCTCATCCAGTTGATCAAAGGTAGTAAAACCGGAGATGATGGTATGAATGTGTGTATTTTGCAAAGCCCATTTCACGGCGGCTGTGGCATTAACCGGCTTTTGTCTTTCTCTGTCGAGGAAGCCACCAGCCATGGTTTTCATTGCGATAATCCCCAGACCGGCTTTTGCAGCTTTTTCAATCGCTTTGTTTATCCTTTCTTTGTTATCCTTACTAAAATTGTATGAACAAATTCCAGATAACTTTATAAAACCGCAAAATAGATCAAGAAAACCAAAGAAACAATCTAAATTAAGGGAAGTTCGATATCTTAAATCTTTCTAATCAATCAAATTGTTAAGATGAAAAAAATAGAATGTTGTGAAATGTTGAGTCCACTCCAAAAAGTAAGAAATTAAAAAATGCCACAAAAACACCAAAGCACAAAATTTCACAAAATAAAGAATACCAGCCAATAACTT
>DAOVQI010000177.1 GCA_030628785.1 Bacteroidota bacterium | reverse complement strand
GCTCTCCGCTCTTCGCCCCATGCCCCTTGCCCCATGCTTTCCATATCCATCCACCCCTGTATCCGTCGGACCGACTCAAGCGGTCGGACGGATTTTCCCACTCCTCAGCCTTAGCCTCAACCTTAACCTCTTTCATCCTTCGTCTTTCATAGTTCATCGTTCCCCATGCCCCTTGCTCCATGCCCCAAGCTCTCCCTGCTACTACTACTGCCACACTAATCTTAACCTCCATTCCTTCACAGACTCTGCCAGGTTTACTCACTCCCTCTGTCCTTCGCTCAAACCTGCTCGTGAGACATTTCACTCACTTTGTTCGTGAAATAGTTGCCAAACCCTGGCAGGTCTTAACCCAGCCGAATACAATTCGGCTCTACATCCCTGCGGCTGCTGCCCAATTATGTTCTTAACAACCTTAATGTTCTTTCGATTTTTTCCAGCATGGAAAGCCGGCCATCCAACCAATGGATTTTTACCCCTTTCCGCTCCATTCCCCTAAACCATGTCATTTGTCTTTTGGCAAATTGATGTATTGCCGTTTCCAGTTTAGTAAACATCTCCTCACGGGAAAGTTTCTGCAACAAATACAATGTAATGTATTTATATTCAAGCCCATAATATATTAGTGTTTCCGGAGAAACACCGCTATTCATCAGCGATTCAACTTCCTCAACCATTCCGTTTTTTAACCGGTCTTTCAGTCGCTCCGTAATCCTTTTTCTCCGGTCTTCTCTATCAAACTTGATCCCAATGATTAAAAAATATATTTCAGGACAGTTTGCTTCAGCCTCCGGGTGTTGTTTATAATATGTTTCTATTTCAATCGCCCTGATTAATCTTTCCCTTGAAGAGGTATCCGTAACATTGTGTGGCTTTTTAAAAGAAGCAAGAATTTTAGTAAGGCTTGACATGGATTCTTTTTTAAGCTGTTTTTGCAAATCAGGGTTAAAGGGGACATGTATTAACCGGTAACCCTGCAATACACTATCAACATACATGCCTGATCCCCCGCAAAGGACAGGGATTTTTTTTCGGTTGGTTATTTCACGAAATACTTTACAAAAATCCTGTTGGAATTCGTAAACACTGTATTTATATCCGGGCTTTGCAATATCGACAAGGTGGTATGGTATATTTTTCCCGTTTACTTTATAATCGGAATAATCCTTACCAGTGCCCAAATTCATTCCCTGATAAACCTGTCTTGAGTCACCACTAATGATCTCTCCATTGATCTTCCCCGCCAGGTGGGCAGCAAACCTGGTTTTACCCGATGCCGTATGACCTAATACTGTAATTAGATTGTATTTGCTTTCCTTTTTGGGTAAAGTCATATGTTATGAAATGTTATATGTTATACGTTAAAAGTTATAGGTTAATCTGTCTGAAAGTTAATGTAGGAATAAGAGCGTTATGGTTGTTATTCTAAGAGTTAATGCAACATGCAGCCACAATAATTACATAAATGAATCAAGATGTATCCAACTTTGATGGAGTTGATTTTCAATTACTAATTAATTAACAAAAGTAGTTCATTTGTATCCCGTAAGAAAATTCACATCATCAAAATTTTTGTATGTTTAACTAATGAAAAGCCGTCAACTCTATTTGGGCATCAACAACAATCAATAAATAACTTATAACTAATAACCTATAATAATTTTCCGGATAACCGTAAAATTAAAAAGAGACTTCTGGAAACCGAATAGTTACCTAAATTTAATTAAATTTGTATAAACTAATCTAAAACTGATAAAAAATGGATTTTAACGCTATTTTCACACGTGCAAAAAATATCCTTATACAACCTGCAACCGAATGGGAGGTAGTAAAAGGTGAGACATCTGATAAAAATGCTGTCTTAAAAGACTATGCCCTGCCGTTAATCATCCTGGTATCTATCGCCAGCTTTTTAGGAGGATTAATTTTTACTCGTTTCGGATTGTCTATCGGGTATGTTGTAACACAAGCTGTAATTGCTTTCATCGTTGCATTTCTGGGAATTTATATTTCAGCTATTGTGATTAATGAACTGGCATCAAGTTTCGGATCAAAAAAAGACACCAATGCTGCATTTAAACTGGTAATTTATTCATTTACTCCGGTTCTTGTTGCCCAGATTGTTGCCAATTTAATTCCTCCACTCTTCTTCGTTGCTATTTTTGGGCTCTATATGATCTACCTTCTTTGGATGGGATTGGGCTCCCTAATGGAAACACCTGAAGACAAAAAAGTAGGGTACGTTGTTGTATCGGCACTACTTATATTTGTTATATATGCCTTATTGACATTTATTCTTGGTTTAATTTTAACCACGATCTTTGTTACTTCCAGTGCTGCCGGTGTTTTATGATCTAATCACTGCCATCTAAAATATTAATTTTAACTTGCATCATTCCTAACATAGCACTTTTGCTACAAACAAGAAATTACTGTTGCAAGTTACAGGTAAAAAATTCTTTCCAACCTGCAATCTGCCTTCCCGTCTCCCGAGACTTCGGGACAGGCGGTAGGCGGGTATTTCGAATATTTTGAGACAACATGTTGATAAAGTTTTTAACCTAAGCGCCTAACGGTTGAGTGGAAAAATAAGTATAAAAAACAGAAAAGCTTATTTTCAATATGCTTTTCTAGAGAAGTATATTGCCGGCATACAACTTACCGGAACGGAGATAAAATCAGTCCGTTCAGGAAAAGTCAGCCTTGTGGATTCGTATTGCCATTTCATTAACAATGAGCTCTGGGTAAAGGGAATGCACATTGCAGGGTATTTACGGGGAGGTCATTATAATCATGACCCGAAGAGAGAACGGAAATTGTTGTTACAAAAACGAGAATTAAACAAATTACAAAGGAAAACGAAAGAAACCAGTCTAACCATAATTGCCATCAGATTGTTTATTAACGACAGAGGACTTGCAAAATTGGAAATTGCCCTGGCAAAAGGGAAGAAAGAGTATGATAAGAGAGAAGACATTAAGCAAAAAGATATAAAGAGGGAGATAGACAGATTAACAAAATCTGATTACTAAATAGAGTCTGTCTATAAACTTAAATTTTTAGTTATAAATATGAAAATCACAAACATCAAGCACCAAATTACAAATAAATCACAATGCTCAAAAACTCAATTATCTAAACTGTTTCGGTAATTTAAAATTTGGATTTTGAAATTTATTTACTCACAAAATAATTAATTTTCAAAGGTGTTCATGAGGTCACTTCGTTCAGTTGTTTTTTGAAATTTGCTATTTGGTGCTTCATTTATGAAAATCTTTGACTTTATGGACAAGCACTAAATTAACCCTTTGAAATGATTTTTTGTTTGAACTATTTTTGATTTGTTAATTCCAAAGCCCGCTTAACAGGAATTCTTTTCCCTTCCTGATATGCACAAATGAATGCTTCGGTAATTCCTGAATTTCGTTGTATCTGAAGTAAGTGTTCCTTGGCCCGGGCATATTGTTTATAGGATCCTGTTGTATATTTATATAAACCATTTTGAAATTCAGTATAGATCTGTCCCTGGATATTGTTG
Source organism: Bacteroidota bacterium (assembly GCA_030628785.1). Classification (GTDB taxonomy): domain Bacteria; phylum Bacteroidota; class Bacteroidia; order Bacteroidales; family VadinHA17; genus CAZEWS01. The sequence continues at coordinate 3,221 of DAOVQI010000177.1, read as the reverse complement.
GATTTGAAAAAGCTATCTCCCTTAATGGGTTTACTGGTTGCCATGATTTGAATCCTGAAAAATATCCCGGTTTTGTTTACCGGGTCAGGTTCAATTGATTTTTGCGGGAGTACAGGCTTTGTTTTTTCTGATTCGGGTTTTTGGATATGTTCGATAATTGAGGCTAAATCCCGATTTTTACTATTGGTAAGATTGATATCTTTTTCGATCACCGGAATCCTGATAGAAGAGCCATAATCCATATATGAATAATATCCTTCAATGGAACCGTCCCTTAGTTTTTGGCCTGCTTCGGGAATAATTTTATATGTAACAACAAAAAGAGGATCCTCGGGCAATGTCATCCAAAGGAATTTAGCAATACCTGATTTATAGGAAAAAATTGCACTGGCATCCTGTATATTTTCGGCAATAAATCCAACCGGAATCACTTCTTCCAAACGGGCCAGCTTTTCGGTTTTACCCCGGCTTATCAGCAGGTTTACTATCCATCCGTCACCCGATTGTGTGAGGAAAGGTTTTTGACGATAGCAACCAATAGCTAATGATTCTGTAGTACTTTCCAAAGGTTCATCCTCAGTAAAATCATTAACATCTACCATTAGGGCCTCATCCACTTCCAGTGATGGCAGTATTTTTATCGTATGTTTGGTTAACTCTATCTCTTCCCGGTTTTCCACTTCAATAAATGAAAACTTCCCCCCGATTGAAAATTCACCTTTTAGGTGTTTATTTGCATGAATGGAATAAACAACTTTGACCCTGCTTTCATCCGGTAATTTTAGCCAAATTAAGGTTATCTTGTTTTTTTCGAAACTAAAATCAGCATTTGCCAGATTAATGGCTGTTGCGGTTATCCCTTTTGGCAACTGTTGCTGAAACCTCGCTAAACCACCTATCTCCCCTTTATTAAGTTCTATTTCAACAGTAATATCTGATCCAGCCTGGATATGTTCAGGAACATTCATTTTGATGTTGACTTCCTGTGTAAAGGAAGGACATTCAAAATAAAGAAAAAGCAAAATAATAAATATATATCCTCTGACCATTTTGAATTTAGATTTTAAAAGTTCGGACTTAACAGGTATTTCGAATAGAATTGGTCAATCAGGTCAACCGCTTCGCAAGCTGTATCTACAAGAGAAAACAACTCAATATCTTCCTGGCTAATATTATGTTCCTGCTCTAGCATCACCTCTTTTATCCAGGCTATCAATCCTTCCCAATAGGCAGATCCAACCAGAATAATCGGAAATTTGCCAATCTTATCGGTTTGGATAAGGGTAATCGCCTCAAACAATTCATCAAATGTTCCAAATCCACCAGGCAACACGATAAAGCCTTGTGCATATTTCATAAACATGACCTTGCGTACAAAAAAATGGTCAAAAGTAATCAGTTTATCAGGATCGATAAATAAATTTGCTGCCTGTTCGAACGGCAGGTCAATATTGATCCCAACCGATCTTCCTTTGCCTTTTTTTGCACCCATATTTGCTGCTTCCATAATACCCGGCCCGCCACCGGTAATAACTCCATATCCTCTTTGAGTTAATTCAAATGCAATGTCTTCAGCAAGTTTGAAATATTTATTATCCGGTGTAGTTCGGGCTGATCCAAATATGGAAACACATGGCCCAATACGCGCCAGCTTTTCAAATCCTTCAACAAATTCTGAAAGAATTTTGAATACTCTCCAGGAGTCGGATGTTTGAATTTCATTCCATGTTTTTTGCTTCAGCGCATGTCGTATTTTGTCGTCTTTTGTATCCATAAAAACGAATGTTAAGAACATAGCTTCGCGAATTTATTAAAAAATATATATTATTTAGAGAGATGTGTTAAATTTGTTTGATTGTAGCACAAGGGCGCCTACGCTAAAGCTTCAGAGACAGCGTGCTGAGGCTAAGGCTAATCCCGAAAACTTTCGGGAGAGGTGAAAAAGAAAATAAAGAAAAATTAAATCAAGAGTCCAAAGAGGTAATAAGTGAGTAGGTATACCGGCAAGATAAAAGCAGGTAAAAACACATTACTATGATAATAAATATGTTATAAATCAGAAGGTTAAGTATAAATAATAAATAACAGGTGAAGAATACCTTGAGATTAAATAATAAGGTAAAATATGATTAAACTATATATCTGATAAATAAAAAACCTTAGCCTTAGCCTAAGCCTTAGCCTAAAAAATTACAAGGCAATTAGAAAGAGGCATAACTCATTGTATATCAGATTATGTTTTTGAAATACCGATACATATGAATTAAGAATTTTGGTAAAACAAACTAATAAATCCTTTTATTGATTAATGCTCAATACCATATTAATTATGAGCAGGTTAACTTGTAGCTTGTAGCTTAAGTTAGTTAGTTAAAAAATGTTAAAAGGAAAGGGATAAGACACACAATGATTATTTTTAATTACTTTGTGCTCCAATTTTATAATACCAAATAAAAATGAAAAAAATACTTTACATTTCCGTTGCTATAGTTATCGTGGTTATAGTTGCATTGGTAATATTCAACAAAGTTACAAGCGGGGAAGATTTTGCAACCCTTGAAGTTAAAGTAACCATAGGTGATTTTGAGATACTGGTTACTACAACCGGTGAATTACAAGCCGAAAATTCAAAGCTAATTACTGCCCCGGCGGAGCTTCGAAGCCGGAACCTCCGGTTTGGGCAGCTCAAGATTCAGGATCTTATACCGGAAGGAACAGTGGTGGACTCAGGAAACTATGTTGCACAGATAGACAGATCTGATGCAGATAACCGGTTAAAGGATATGCTTGATGAGTTGGAGAAGGAAGAATATGATCTTCTGAAAACTAAATTAGATACTACCATTCAGTTGAGGAATCTGAGGGATGAGCTAATTAACCTGGAATTCAACATGGAAGAAATGGAAATTACGCTTGAACAATCCATTTATGAACCTCCGGCAACGATCCGCCAGGCTCAGATCAATAAGGATAAAGCAACACGGGCATTTAGTCAGGCGAAAAAGAATTATAAGCTGAAAGTCCAGCAAGCCAAAGCCGATATGAGAGATGCAGAAATTAACCTGGCAAGAAGGCAACGCCAAAAAGATGAAATGATGAATGTTCTGGATAAATTTACCATTTATGCTCCTGCACCGGGAATGTTGATTTATCATAAAGAGTGGGGTGGCCAGAAGCGTAAGGTGGGGTCGAACATATCTCCCCATGATTTAACAGTTGCT
>DAOVQI010000215.1 GCA_030628785.1 Bacteroidota bacterium | reverse complement strand
TCATATTCTCAAGATTTATTTATTTTAGCAGCTAAAGTTTTAAAAAACCGGATTATATGGGACATGAAGTACACCACACAATTGAGCTATACACAATTACTCCTTTCCTTTTAATGCTTTTGGGTATTGCAATAGGCCCAATCTTCTTTCACCACCAATGGGAAAAAAACAGTACAAAAATGATCCTGTCGTTGATATTGGGAATTCCTACAGCTATATTTTTATTATTAAAAGGATTCTCACATGAACTGATACATCAGATGCTTTTTGATTACATTCCGTTTATTATATTGCTTGGTGCACTTTTTGTCATTACCGGGGGTATTTTGCTAACTGGTTTCATCCAGTCCAAACCAGGTATAAACACCTTGTTCTTAGGTATTGGAGCCATCCTGGCATCATTTATGGGAACAACCGGGGCAGCTATGATACTTATCCGGCCTCTACTGGTTACTAACGCAGAACGTAAAAACAAAGTTCATACTGTTCTTTTCTTTATTGCAATTGTTGCTAATTGTGGGGGTTTATTAACACCGCTTGGAGATCCGCCCCTTTTCCTTCTTTACCTGAGAGGAGCTCCCTTTACCTGGTTTTTTGGATTATTACCCGAATGGTTATTTATCAATATTTCGTTGTTATTGGTCTATTATATGGTTGATTTGTACTTTTACAAAAGAGAAGCCCCTGAAGACATTCAGCATGACCTTGAAATGAAAATGCCAATTCGTTTACGAGGGAAATTGAATTTTATATGGCTGGGTGGCGTTGTATTATCTGTTGCCTTTTTGAATAAACAATTTATTCCGGCTATTGAGCACTATCATTACCTTAAGTTTATTCGTGAGGGAGCTATCCTGTTAATGGCTATTTTATCATTGGTGTTTTCTCCGATCAGCCACCGAATGTCTAATAATTTTACCTGGGGACCAATTATTGAAGTAGCATTCTTGTTCCTGGGTATATTTGCAACTATGACTCCTGCATTGTTATACCTGCAACAAAATGCTGCACATATGGGAATTGAAACACCAACTCAGTTCTATTTCGTTACCGGTACATTAAGTAGTTTTCTGGACAATGCTCCAACTGCAGTATCCTTGCACTCTTTAGCCCTGGGACTTCAGGATCAGTTTGCCACCCTGTTTGCCGGAGATGCGTTGATCGCGGGCATTCCCGTTTCATTGCTCATTGCAATTTCAGTAGGGTCAGTTTTCTTTGGCAGTATGACATATATTGGAAATGGTCCGAATTTTATGGTAAAAGCAATAGCCGAAAACAATGATATTAAAATGCCTCATTTCTTTAGATATATGTACGGTTTTTCATTGATTGTGCTTCTTCCGCTATTTATTTTAGCCAGTTTTATTTTTATTTAAATAAACCACACTACCCAATGATAAAAAATTACCTGCTTGTTGCCTTACGCAACATTTTCCGTCAAAAAGGATTTTCCATAATCAACATTTCAGGCCTTTCCATCGGATTGGCTTGTACCCTTTTGATCCTTCTCTGGGTTCAGGACGAACTCAGTTTTGATAAATTTCACCCCAATGCTTCTATGCTTTACCGTGTTGAACAAGACCAGTATTATTCAGGGGAAGTATACCATGTAAATGTAACTCCGTATGTTTCCGGACCGGTATGGAGAGAAAAGATCCCTGAAATCGAGGAAGCAACAAGATATGCCGGTACAGGGGGATTGCTCTTTCGATATGGGGAAAATTCATTTTTTGGAGATGATATCCAGGCTGTAGACCCGTCCTTTCTGAAAATGTTTAAATTCCCGCTAAAACAGGGCAACCCTGAAACGGCACTCGAGGAACCTTACTCCATCGTCATCACGGAAGAAATAGCCGAAAAATATTTCGGAAAAGAAGAACCCATGGGAAAAAATTTCCGGGTAAACAACCAATATGATTTCAAGGTAACGGGAATTTTAAAAAAACTGCCAAAGAATACCATCCTGGAATTTGAAATGCTGGTGCCTTTCGAATTCATAGAAACAAGAGACTGGTATACAGACAGTTGGGGAACCAACTCAATTCGTACTTTTGTGAAACTTTACGAGAATAGTCCAACCGACTCAGTGAATGCGAAACTCACACGGGTTGTGCGTGCCCATTTTCCCGAAACCACAACAGATTATATGATTGCACCTTTTACAAAAGTTCATCTTTACAGCTACTTTGGATACGGTCATTCTCCGGGGGCCATCCAATTTGTATATATCTTCTCAGCCATTGCCATTTTTATTCTGCTGATTGCCTGCATCAATTTTATGAATCTGTCTACAGCCCGGTCAGCAAACAGGGCTAAAGAAATAGGAATTCGAAAGGTGGTTGGAGGAAAAAGAAAAAACATTATTAACCAATTCTTTGGTGAATCTTTTATCCTTACTATCATCTCCTTATTATTGGCTATCATCCTGGTTTCTTTATTCATCGGGGTTTTTAATACTATTTCAGGGAAAGAAATTTCAGCAAATATTTTATTAAAACCGGAATTTATTATCGGAACAATAATCGTTGCAATTATAACCGGCTTTCTGGCAGGGAGTTACCCTGCTTTATTTCTATCATCCTTTCAACCGGTTAAAGTTTTAAAAGGTGATCTGAGCTCCGGTTCAAAACGTGGCTTATTGAGAAAAGTTCTTGTGGTTATCCAGTTCACCCTCTCTATTTTCTTAATTATAGGAACCATCGTGGTATATAGCCAGCTAAACTATATGAGAAACAAGAAGATAGGCTTTAATAAGGACCATTTGCTATATATACCTATGCGTGGTGAGATAAAAAAATCATACGAGACTATTAAAAATGAATTCCTTAAAGATTCCCGGATTTTAAGTGTTACTGCTTCATCACACCGGCCTTCACATATTGGAAGTAATTCCAGTGGAGCCGATTGGGAAGGAAAGGATCCTGAACTCAGGGTTTTAATCGGCACACATGGTGTGGATTTCGATTATATAAAAACCCTTCAGATTGAAATGAAATCGGGGCGTGCTTTTTCAAGAGATATCACAAGTGATGCTCCACACGATACCATTGCAAATTTCTTGATAAACGAAGAAGTAGAAAAGATCATGGGTACAGATGATGCGGTGGGGAAAAGATTTTCTTTTATGGGATTTCATGGCCAGATAATCGGGGTAATGAAAAACTTTCATTATCAACCGGTTCGTTCCAGGATTGAGCCTCTTGCTATAGTCGTTGCACCAATAGAATGGCTAAGTTACATATTGGTAAGAATCCAACCCGATGAAGTTCCAAAAGCAATGGATTATCTGAAAAAAACCTGGGGAAAAATTATGCCCGGCTATCCGTTCGATTACAGTTTCCTGGATGAAGATTTCGACCGCATGTACCGGACCGAAGAAAGAATGGGAGCATTATTGAAATATTTTGCCATCATTGCTATTTTTATTGCATGTCTTGGGCTTTTAGGACTGGCCTCTTTTACAGCTGAACAACGAACAAAAGAGATCGGAATCCGCAAAACAATGGGAGCAACCGTTTCCAGGATTGTTATTTTGTTATCAACCGAATTCTCAGTTTTAGTAATTATATCTATTTTTATTGCCTCACCTGTAGCCTGGTATTTCATGAGACAATGGCTGCAGGATTATGCATACCGCACATCTTTGAGCTGGTGGGTTTTTGCTTTAGCCGCTGTTTTGGCTTTGTTGATCGCACTTTTTACCGTAAGCTTTCAAGCCATTAAAGCAGCATTAACCAATCCTGCCGATGCTCTAAAATGTGAATAACCTCTCATCTTAAATTTCGTACCCCGACTTAGAGAGGTTGTGTACGAGTTAAAAGAGCTTCCTATTAACTCGTCCGACGATCTGAAGTCGTCTGACGAGAAGCCAGTTTGAAATATTCTCATAAAAACCATAAATTTAAAGTCAAAAACCATGAAACATATGTGTAACTTTTTTATTTCCGGAAAGATCAGGTCTGTTGCTCCGGTTTCTTCAATCGTTTCCTTAAATAACAACCCGTTGAAATACTTGTAATGAGAAACAATCAAACCTTGCATTTAGATTATCAAACTATTACCGAACTTGAGATTCTCAGGCCTGAAGGAACGGGGCAGACTATATTCGAGATACTTAATCGTACCACAACGCCGGGAGGGAAAGACTTGTTAAAAAGCAAGTTCCGAAACCCTCCAAATCAGTTAAGGGAAATCCAAAACATCCAGGAAGCCGTTAAATATATTATCAAACACAGGGATAAGTGGGATCTGGGAAAATTCAAACGTATTATGGATCATGTAGAGTATTATTATTATTCAAAAGCTGAACCTGTTACCAGTGAAAGCAAAATCGGGATCTTTGTTGAGGGAATTGTATATCACATAAAATTCAGGAATTACCAGAAGACCATTAATAACGGCACCCGAAATGCCATCCGGTTTATTATGCTTTTATTTGAGTTTTATTCCGTAAAGCAATCCAATAACGTTCCTGTCCATCTTCAAAATATCTTTTCGGAATTGAATGAAATATTCAATCTGGGTCATTTCCAAAAGCTTTTAAAAAAAGGTTTTAATCATTCATGGCCTCTTTCCGCATTGTTTTTTTATGACAGAATCTTCAGGAAGCTCCACAAGGAAGAAATGTTGCGACTTATTAATCTTACTTATGAACTGGATAGCCTGGTTTCAATGGCTGATGCAACAACCGAATATAGATTGGTATTCCCCGAATTCATCCAGGCCCATGAAGCAATTCTTGAGTTTGATTTTGTTTATCACCTGTTTTTAAAAAAGCCGGTAAAAAATTCAACATCCTTTGGTTCAGGGCAAAATTTCCTGTTTTTAACCGGGCCCAATATGGCAGGTAAAACAACTTTCTTAAAATCTTGTGCAATTGCTGTCTTCCTGGCTCATCTTGGCATGGGTGTTCCGGCTGAGTCAATGAAGCTTACTCCTTTCAATTGTATTTTCAGCAGCTTGAATACCACCGATAATCTGAGCATAGGGTACAGCTATTTTTACAGCGAGGTGGTTCGTATAAAAAGAGCAGCCGAAACACTGAAACATTACAGCAAATCTTTTATGATTTTTGATGAATTATTCAAGGGAACAAACATAAAAGATGCTTTTGACGGATCAATCCTTGTAATCAATGGATTTGTTAAATGGAAATCAAGTATTTTTATCCTCTCTTCTCATCTTCTGGAACTTGAGAATAGTATCAAAAAATACAAAAATGTTTTTTTCAGATATTTTGAATCTACGGTAAAAAACGGAAAACCTGAATTTAGTTTTCAATTGCATGAAGGGCTTTCAAAAGAAAGACTGGGATTGCTTATTTTAAAAAATGAAAAGATTCAGTTTTTACTTGAACCGGATGACTTGAAAGGGTAAATGAAAAGATTCAGTCAGGTTGTTCTTCTGTTTTGATAAAGGTAAAAGGTGATTTTACAAGGGATTTGAAAATTCTACCGAGTTCAGCCATATCATCATCGCCTTCTTCATAATACCAGTTTATTTTCATTATATCTTTTATTTCATGCTTTTTACCAAGGACCTTCAACATATTGAAAACCCATTTGGTTGAGCTGGTATTTATGTATTCAAAATTAAGATCAATTTGAGTATAGGTATGCATAGTTTTTGAATAATTAACTATCCAATCGTAAATAGGCTTATAAAAAACAGATGGATTTTCAGGAATTGACCTTCCGATAATTTGAATCAATCCATCCTTTAAATGAACATAAGGAGTTCGATGGGTTGATTTGATAACAAAATCTTCCATTATACACTATTAAAAAAAACCAAGATACTAAAAATAAACAATTTTCAAAAAACCATTCATAATCTGGTATAGAAAATTAGCATAGGCACTTTGCGAAGCTATGTTCTATGTATCGGAATTTACTCACTTCGTTCATGAGATCGCCACGCTTGCAGCGTGGCTAAGTTCAATGTTTATGGCTTGATAATGGCTAATTTCATTATACTTTGCATTTTTAAGTGGACAATCTTCAGTTAGCAGTCGGCAATCTGTAGACTGGGCTATTTATACTTCTTTTTACTTTTTTGTGGACTGCCGACTGTGGACTGCCGACTGTGGACTGCCGACTGT
>DAOVQI010000269.1 GCA_030628785.1 Bacteroidota bacterium | reverse complement strand
TTAACTGGATAAGGCATTATTAATTAGAGCCTGTCTATAAACTCTATATTTCGTTTATAAATAAATAACAATACCGATAGCTATCGGTACAAAAAACAAATAATTTACCCCGTGAAATAAATCGGAGATTTAATGCGGAGCATTATTTCACGGGGCAGGTAATACCCAATGTTTGAAAAAACAAAACCCAAACAGCACATATAAAAGAATTTGTTTGATTTTTTAGTCATTGGAATTTGAGATTTATTTATTTTGTGAATAAAAAAACACCAATATCTGGAAATACCAAATTTTCAAACAATATTGGTATTTTGAAATTTGAATTTGGTTTTTACCTGCCCTGTGAAATTGCAAAGCAGTATTTCACAGGGTAAATCATTTGGGAATTGTTATTTGGTGCTTTTTTCGAGAGAATTGTGACTTTATAGAAAAACACTAATTTTTTAATCAAACTTTTTATGGCAAGAAAAAACGCATTGGGGAGGGGACTGGGAGCATTGATCGAGGATGCCGACAGGGAAAAACTCGAACAAGTTGGTTCCATAAATGAAGTAGAGATTGACAATATTGAATTGAATCCATTCCAACCAAGGTCCAGGGTCAATGAAGAAGGACTGGTTGAATTGGCATCATCAATTAGAGAACTGGGTATCATTCAACCCATTACCGTAAGAAAACTGGGACATAATAAATTCCAGTTGATTACCGGAGAACGTCGATACAGGGCTGCAAAAATGGTCGGATTACTGGCGATTCCTACTTATATTCGCACCGCTGATGATCAGGCTATGCTGGAATTGGCGCTTGTTGAAAATATACAGCGGGAGGACCTGGATGCTATTGAAGTGGCTATCAGCTATCAGCGATTAATTGAAGAATGTAACCTGACACAGGAGAACTTAAGTGAAAGAGTCGGAAAAAAACGATCAACCATTACCAATTATCTCCGGTTATTAAAATTACCTGCCGAAATTCAACTCGGTATTCGTGACGGTAGAATATCAATGGGACATGCCCGTACCCTTGTCAACATCGAAGATCCGAAGGCTCAAATTACCATTTATTATCAAATTTTGGAGAATGAGCTTTCGGTAAGAAGGGTCGAAGAACTGGTCAGAGGGTTGAATAATAAACCAGGCAAAAACCATGATAAAGTCGAAAGAAAGCGACGATTAAATGCTGAATACACTCAGTTACAAAACCATCTTTCAAAATTCTTCGAAACAAATGTTCAGTTCAGGGTAAATGAACAAGGTCATGGTAAAATTGTAATTCCTTTTGAATCCGGTGAAGAACTGGAACGGATTCTTGGTATTTTGGATAAACTAAATGTTTAAATTCCTTATATTTGCTGCCATATCAGGTTGTAGCATAATTTAATGGAATTATTATTTTGAGGATATCCACACTTCGAACATATTTATTCAGTATTCTTTTCCTTTTCCTGATTGTCTCTGGTGAACCTTTTTTCGCTCAACAGACTAACAGTTCTATATCCGGGGATTCCATTGCATTACGCGGTCATTCACCCAAAAGGGCTAGCTTTTATTCAATGGTGATCCCGGGACTTGGCCAAGTCTATAATAAAAAATACTGGAAAGTCCCGGTTATATATGCGGGCTTTGGGGCCCTGGCTTACCTGGTTAAATTAAATGGTTCAAGATTTACGAAGTATATCAATGCTTACGGCGATTTTATCGATAATGATACCTTAACAACCCGTTACCTTACAATCATAAATGAAAGAGGATTGGATGAGAGAGAAATTGTTAAAGAATTATATGAAGATGAGGGTACTTATGACCCTTCTAAATACGACTGGTTTAAAAACGCTTTAAAATTAAATAAAGATTACTACAGGCGAAACAGAGATCTGTCATACATTGGTATAGGATTATGGTATATCCTGAATATTGTGGATGCTTCGGTAGATGCTCATTTATTTGATTACGATATAAGTGATGATTTAACCTTACACATCGAGCCGGAACTGTTCCCGACTTCAAGGTATACTCATACAATGGGAATAAAATTCAGCTTTCGTTTTTAACGGGGTAAATTATTACTTTTGCCTGATTCTAAAATCAAGAAAATGCTACAAAAAATTAAATATATTACTGCAATTCTGCTTATAGCGGTTGGTAATTTCGCTTATGGATTTAAAACAGCTACGGATACAATTCCCATTTCCGAAGAAATACATTTGTTGAATTTTAAAAGTAATCTGGACAGCCTGGTTCATATGTGGTATGTTCAGCATACCCGGAAACAGGATAGTTTACAATTGTCAGAAATCATTGATAACGATTCCCTGGTACCGGATTTTCCTGATTCAGTGTATGTGGAACGAATAGGGAAAATTCCTTCAGTGGTTGATTTGCAGTATAACCGGATTGTGAGAAACTTTATCAATGTATATACGAAAGAACGCCGTGAAAATCTTGAAGCAATGCTGGGTTTGACTGATTTTTATTTCCCGGTTTTTAAGGAAATTTTCGATATCTATGGACTTCCAACAGAATTAGTTTACATGACAATTGTTGAATCGGCCCTGAATCCACGGGCTGTCTCAAGGGTTGGGGCAACCGGAATCTGGCAGTTTATGTATGGTACAGGTAGGATGTACGGATTAACCATAAATTCCCTGGTTGATGAAAGACGCGACCCGGTAAAATCCACCTATGCAGCCGCAAGGTATCTTAAAGACCTCTATAATATTTATGAAGATTGGATATTGGTAATAGCAGCCTATAATTGTGGGCCAGGTAATGTTCGAAAAGCAATCAGACGGGCAGGCCGGAAACAAAATTATTGGGACATTTACTACTATTTACCCAGGGAAACACGAGGTCACATTCCGGCATACATAGCAGCAACCTATATAATGAATTATTATCCTGAACATAATTTACATCCGAGGGAGATCGACTTGCCTCTCATCAGGGATACTATTATGATCCATGAAGATCTTCATTTAAAACAAGTTGCTGAGGTATTGGATATCCCTGTTGAAATGCTTAGGGATTTGAATCCGCAGTACAGAAGGGATATTATTCCGGGCAATACAAATAGCTTAGCTATAACATTGCCCTTTGAGTATTCCTTGTTATTTATTGACCTGCAGGATTCCATTTTTGCATATAAAGATTCAATTTATTTTAATCCCCGGAAAAAAATAACCAATCCTACCCGTTCAAGATATGTGCATGAACCGCCTACAGGTAAAACAAAACTTTATTATACCGTTAAATCGGGTGATAATCTTGGTTATATTGCCGAGTGGTATCATGTAAGAGCATCAGATCTCAGGTTTTGGAACAATATTCGTAGAAACCTCATCAGAACCGGACAAAAACTGGTGGTGTATGTTTCTCCAAAAAATGCTCATAAGTACAAGGAAATCAACTCAATGACTTTTGAAGAGAAACAACGAAGCATTGGCAAAGGTACCACACGGCCGGAAGAAATTCTGGCAACTACGGAACCATTGGATGATAATTACATTTATTATAGGATAAAACACGGCGATACGCTTTGGGAGATTGCAAAGAAATATCCGGGAGTAACAGAAACCGATCTGATGAGGATAAATAATCTGAAGAATGCCAAACGAATCATGCCGGGTCAGACCATTAAGATCAGGAAAAAAAGCTGAAGAATTTAAATGGCAACTCCTACTCCGGGTAAGAATAGACCCTAAGGGTTTCCCAAACCCTTAGGGTCTTTTACGTTGAAGAAATAAAAATTATATTCCATATCTTTAGAACAATTTTCGATTCAAATTGTTAAAGTTTAGCTCAAGAATTTATGCTTAATATTCCCCAAATCAGTGTTATTATTCCACTTTACAATGAGGAGCAGAACCTGCCCGTATTATACAGGGAACTTGTAGCCGTATTAAAAGACCTGAACAAATCCTACGAAATAATATTTGTTGACGATGGAAGCAGGGACAACTCATTTGAGACAATTAAAGGCCTTTTCAGGGAGGATGAAAATATTGTCGGTCTGTCGCTTTCCAGGAATTTTGGTCACCAGGTTGCCCTGACAGCAGGGATCGAGCATTTCAGGGGAGAGGTGATTATAATGATGGATGCCGATTTTCAGCATCCGCCGGGCATCATAAAAGACCTGTATAATAAATATTCAGAAGGTTATGATATTGTTAATACCCGGAGGATAAATACCAGGGGTATCGGTTTTTTAAAAAAGATTACCTCCTGGATGTATTACAAATTGATAAACCTGCTTTCCGACTCCAAAATTGAGCCCTTCTCATCTGATTTCAGACTAATGAACCGAAAGGCCACAGAGGCTTTCATCAGCTTCCAGGAAAGAAACAGGTTTACCAGGGGATTGGTAAGTTGGATGGGTTTTCGCCAGGCAGTAATAGACTTTGAAGCTCCCAGACGTTATACAGGAAGAACCAAATATACCTTCCGTAAAATGTTCAGCACAGGCCTTGACGGAATCACGGCATTTTCCTCAAAACCATTGCGAATTTCCTTCTATACCGGGTTACTAATTTTCCTTGCAGGAATTATTTATGCTGTGTTTGTCGTTATTAACAGTTTCCGTGGGATGAATATTCCGGGGTGGACCTCAACAATGCTTGTTATTTTATTTATTGGAGGGTTTCAACTGCTTAGCCTGGGAATAATTGGAGAGTATATTGCCAGGATCTTTAGCGAATCAAAATCCCGACCCATTTATTTTCTGAAGGACAAAATTGAAAAGGAAAGAAAGAACATAGCTTCGCAAAGTAATTAAAGAAGGCTAAGGCTGAGGCTAATCCCGAACCCGATAGCTATCAGGTTTCGGGAAAGGAAAAAAAGAAAATAAAGAAGAATTAAATTAATCTAATTAACGTGAGTTCGATATCCGCTTAGCGTATTACGATGCTGTCGGATGGAAACATCCGACAGTTAATGATATGGCAAGATTTTAATTGCTCCAGTATTCAATGTCAGGTG
>DAOVQI010000026.1 GCA_030628785.1 Bacteroidota bacterium | reverse complement strand
TTCATGATAATATTTAATCTTCATACCATGATTGGCAATGGACTGCAGCTTTTCTGCCAGATTTTGGTTGTTTGAAAAAATTGCTCCCCCATCCCCATAGCAGCCCAGATTTTTCGAAGGGAAAAAAGAAGTACATCCGATATCTCCTATTGTTCCTGCTTTTTTCCCGGTACCGTTTGAAAAGGAATATTCAGCACCCAATGCCTGTGCAGCATCTTCAATCACATACAAATTGTATTTACCTGCCAAGGTCATTATGGATTCCATATCGGCACATTGTCCGAATAAATGAACGGGAATGATTGCTTTTGTTTTTTTTGTAATTGCCTTTTCGATGGAAGCGGGGGAAATGTTAAAACTATCTGGTTCGGGATCGACGATCACAGTCTTAAGGCCAAGAAGTTCAATTACTTCAACTGTTGCAATAAAGGTAAAATCAGTGGTTATTATTTCGTCTCCGGGCTCCAACCCCAAAGCCATCAAAGATATTTGCAATGCGTCGGTGCCGTTTCCACAGGTTATAACATGCTTTATGCCAAGATAGTTCTCAAGGTCTTTTTGAAATGATTTTACTTCAGGACCATTTATGAAGGCAGTCGATTCGATAACCTGCTGAATGGATTGGTCGATTTCAGGTTTAATCTTCCGGTATTGACTTAACAGGTCAACCATTCTGATCTCATTCATGAGAGCTGATAAGATATTAAGTTAAAAAGAATAGCTGCGAAGATAATATTAAAGTAAAATTTTCGCTACTTTTGTTTAAAATAAATATCTGATAAGGTGGATTTAAGTATTTATCTCAAGGAATTATTGTTTCAGCACGATTGTGTGATTTTACCTGAATTTGGAGGATTTGTTGCAAACTACAGATCAGCAGGAATAGAAAAGAATAAAAGCTCTTTTTCCCCTCCCTCAAAGGCGATAAGTTTTAACAAAAATCTAACGCAAAACGACGGGTTGTTGATCAGTTATGTTTCCGCACAAAAGGGGATTGGATATGTTGATGCCAAAAGAATTGTTACAGATTTTGTAAATGAGGTAAAAAAGAAACTGGATAAAGGGAAAAAAGTCACCCTGGATGCAATAGGAACATTTTTTTATGATAAACAAAAAAACTTACAGTTCGAACCCGATCCTGCGACCAATTTCCTTTTAGATTCATTTGGCCTGTCTTATTTTAATTTTTCACCTCTTGAAGAATATGATGTAAGTAAAAGGATTCAGAAAAAGTTCCGTGAAAAACCTTCAGTAAGAGCTGAAGTAAGAAAAAGAAATCTACGGCGTATCGCTATAGCTGTCCCGATTTTGGTTGCCCTGGTTTTAATTCCCCTGAAAACAGATATTTTTAAATTCAAGTTTGATATTTCCTCCCTGAATCCGTTTAAGACCGGCAAGAAGGTTGAGGTACTTGATGAATCAACTGTTGATCAGAAGATCAATGATGCTGCAACCATTTTACCTGAAAAAGAATTTGCTGGAAAAAGTACGGAAGAACCTGGACCTGTGGTCATTAATGAACCGGAAGAATCAAAAGAGGAAGCCTTGTTAGCTAAAGAACCTTCAGATCAATACTATTTAATCGCCGGCAGTTTTAAGATCAGGGATAATGCTTTGAGATTAAAAGACCAACTTACGAACCAAGGCTACCATTCTTCAATATTCGAATCAAAAGATAAGTTTTACCGGGTTTCCATGCTGGTGTTTTCTGATAAGAAGGAAGCGCTGAAGGCATTTTACGCGGTAAGGAAAGAAGAAGACAGATCGGATGTCTGGTTGCTGAAGGAATAGTTTTATTATACGAATTAAAGGATAAGTAAAAGAATTATTTGACCCCCGACAGGGTTGTGAACCCTGTCGGGGGGTTTTTTATGACAAAAGGATACACCTGACAGCATATCAATAGAGTATGGTTAGATTTTCTTTCAAGCCCGACGGGCTGTCAGGTATATACGCTCTCTTATTCCAGCCGGTAAACAGGCTGCCTGCCCGACTGCCCGTCCGACCGTGTCATCCAGGCGGGATACTGGTCAGGCGGGGCTATTATCTGAAAGTCCCTTCGGGACGGTTAGAGTAATTAGGAGAAAGTTTCTACCAGAAATAAAAAGGAATTTTAACGCAACATCCCGTAGGGATAGAATGGAAATAGCCAGCCATTTCAATGGCTGGGAAAGGACAATAAAAAAACTGACAACGTCCGCCTCTGCGGACTGAAAGATAACGGATAATGATTAGAACATTGGGGGACATATAAAAGACCTTAAAAAAAAATAAACAATTTGTAACCAAAATTAATGATCAGGTATCTAAGGGGAAAGTAAACATTAAAACCTGATATTATGAATAATTTAGCCTTAATTTTCGGTCCATTAGTTTGGATTAGTTTTTTCGCAGCATTGGTTTTAGCATGGTATTTTTACCTCAAAGCACGAAACAAAGAACGAATGGCACTCATTGAAAAAGGTGTCGATGTATCTGAATTTTACACAAAATCAGATTTAAAATTTCGCTTCCCCTGGTTGAAAATAGGGATTATTGTAACAGGGATCAGCATTGGTTTTGCTCTGGGTCTTTTTATCATTGCTGATCCTAAATTTCAATTTGAAGGGGGTCCGGTTATTCTGGCAACTTCATTTTTCTTTGGAGGCATTTCCATTATTATTGCTTATTTTGTCGATAAGCCACAGAGAAAAAGGCAGAATGGACGAACTTTACATTAAGAAAGTATTAAATGGCGACATTGATGCTTTTAAATATTTTGTCAGGCAGTATAAGGACATGGCTTTTACTGTCGCTGTTGCAGTACTGAAAAATGAATTCGATGCAAAGGATGTCGTTCAGGAGGCATTTTTGATGGCCTTTAAAAGGTTAAAATCTTTTAAGAGGAAGTCGAAATTCTCAACTTGGTTCTATCGGATTGTAATTAATGAATCTTTTAAGCAAGTAAAAAAAAGAGAGCAAGAGCATTATGAAATTCAGAATATACCAAGTGAATCCATTAAAGATATCCCTCAAACAATTGTTTCATTAAAAGAAGAGGAACAAAAATATTATATTGATCTTGCTTTAAAACGAATACCTTCAAAAGAAGGACTCGCCCTTATTTTGTTTTACCTTGAAGAGTATTCTGTAGCGGAAATATCTGACATAACCGGGTGGTCTGCTTCAAATATTAAGGTCATATTATTCCGGGCACGTAAAAATATTTATAGAGAATTATGGCAACTTTTAAAATCTGAAATTCAATCTTTATATTAATGGATAATAATTTCGAAGATGCCCACCTTCAGGAACTTCTTTCAAAAAGCAAGAAAGAAATGCCGTTTCGTGATTTTGAGGAAAACCTTATGCTTGAAATATATAAAGAAAACGAACGCAATAGGGCAATTATAAAAAACATTAAATTATCATGGTTCTTTTTTGCATTTGGTTTTACTTCTGCAATTGCTCTTACCTCAGTTTTTTCTCAATTTAATGAGTCTATTCTGGGCTTATCTCCAGATAAAATTGTACTTCCCATTCAGTTATTCCTGAGCCTTATATTTCTGTTCTTACTTGAAAAGCTAATAAAGATATCTTTTCTTAAAAATCACTGATTTTGAGAATTTTTATGAAATAGTGGCGGAGTCACTGCTGCAAAGCACCATTTCACAGGGCAAGCTCACAAAATGGTTCAAAACCCTGGGGTTTTTTCTTGTAGAACGACTCTCCATGTAATTTTCTACCGGGTCTTTCCATTTTTTTTACGTTCAGGATCATGCCTTTTGGGGTATTAATACCGAATAATTTTCTGGAAATATGTATATTAACACAGTTTAACGGGGTTAACACAATATTCCGTAGTATTTACGGTAAAGGCACCATTTTATAAACGAGTTATGAAACAAATTTCATATTAACCATAAAAAGAGAAGCCCTGAAGGGGCAATAGCAACAGCATAGGGCAACGCCCTATGAATAAAAATGAATATTATAAATTAGCCCTGTAAGGGCGAAAGCAAAATAATAAATACGCATCGCCGTCGGCAAGCCTATGGCGACCGATGGATGAACGATATGTGTGGGATTAGGCTTACACCCTTTCAGGGCAAAAAGGAAGATAAATAAATTAGGTTTAAAAAGAGTAAAATCTGCTCATAACACGGAAATAGACCCAATGCCTTGCTGTCGCTGCGGCACATGAGTTTATTTCAGAACGTTATAATACGTTTTCCAACACCTTTTACTATAAATTTGAACTCAAGAAATAATTACAGGGAAATTTGAGTTATTACAATAAACTTTTGTATGAGAAATTAACAAATAGGATGAAGAATTTTTTTTTATTCCTTATTTTAATTATTGTACTTCTATTTATAAATACTATTAACTCCTTCACTCAATTTACTTATCTAAAATGCAAGGTTCACAATTCCGAGAATCATTCTATATCAATATCTTGTCCGATCGATGGAGCTTTCTTTTATGGCTTTTCTCAGAAGGTTAAACTTGATTCCATGGGAGAATTTCAAAACTACCTGGATATAGCAAAACCAGGATTATTATTAATCAACCATCAATATTCTCCTTATGGTTCAATTGCTGTGAGGTTGTTTTTAAATTCAGGTGATAGTATTTCAGTAATAATTGATCCAAAAGATGATATTAGTCAAACCCGAATTTACGGCAGTAATTCTAAAGGGCATCAATTATACAATACATTAATTAGTACAAAAGATCCAAAACCTAATCATAGTTTCTGCGCTCAATTCACGGATAGCTTATCTGCAAAAGATATTGAAAAGAAAATCCAGTTATTAAAAAAGGGTGAAATAATAAAATTTGATAACCTACTAGAACAAGGTGAAATCGATTCAGTTTTTTATAAGGCTGTTATTAATGACATTAATTTTTACTATGCAACATTCCTAAGTAATATTATTAAGTCCGATTATTTTGGAACACGATTCCCTGCTGATCACAAGCTATATAATAAAGAATTTACTACAGGATATGATCGTTTGTGGGATGAATTATTCAACAATTACCCTCCAAATAGTAAAAACGCAATGCAAACTAATTGGTTCTATGAATATGCATGGGAATATATGTGGTATAATGGATTTTATCTGCTTCAAACTCAAAATAGATATAATGTTGATTCTTTAAACAATGATTTTCATGGATATATGATAAATAGTTACAAAAGCTGCATGACAGGAAAAAATCTTGAATTGAGCTGGGCATCATATATTCATAATATGATTGCATCATTTAGAACCGAAAAAGAACTAATAAAATATTTCGATAATTTTAAAAATCAATATCCCAATAGTCCCTATTTAAAATTCCTTGAACCTGAAATAGAAAAGGTAATTTCGTTTCATAACATCTCCAAGGAAATTAATCAGCAGGAAGCAAGTGAATTATCAACATTCGAAGAAATTCCTGTGCAATACTCCTTTAATAAATCTAATAAGGTAAATATTCTTCCAAAACATAGAGAGATAAATTCATTAGATGATGCACTCAAACCTTTTCGGGGAAAGGTCGTTTATGTTGATATTTGGGCCACCTGGTGTCCACCCTGCCTAATAGAATTCAATTACAATAAGGAATTGAAAAAATTTCTTAATGAAAACAATATCGAAATGCTCTACATATCAATTGACGATGACAAATACCAAAAAAAATGGAGAGATTTTATCAGGGTTTATAACTTATCCGGGCATCATATTAGAGCTAACGATCAATTAGAAAATGATATCAAGATCAAAACAAAATATTTCGGAATACCTTGGTATTTAATTGTTGATAAATACGGAAATATTGTAGAATATTTTGCACGTAGACCAGGTGAAAAGGAAAAACTTTATGAGCAATTATTGAGACATATAGAATAATAGTTTTGAAAAACGTGAAGCTGGTAAGCACAATGCCAACAAACAACTTAATTGAATCATGTTCAATTTATGCATAAATTTCGTTTTAGAATAAAACTAAACTTAAAAATCAACGGCACTGCGTTTACCAGCCAACCGTTATCCAAAATCGCCCTCAATTGAAATAGTAAATGATTATCTTTGTAAAACAAAAGAATTACTACAATGTCTAAGGCAGAAGTTATAAATATCATAAGGGCATACCTGAACGTTTTAAAACAGGAAGGTATTGTTATTGAAAAAGCTTTTTTATATGGCAGCTATGCCCGTGATGAAGCCAGTGAATCAAGCGATATTGATTTATTGCTGGTTTCCAGCCTTTTTGACACAGACGATGATTATGTTTTATCAAAACCCTGGGTATACACAACTAAAGTTGACCACCGGATTGAGCCATTTGCAGTAGGATTGAAAAGGTTTCAGACTGACAACGTATCACCGATACTTGAATTGGTAAGACAGGAAGGTATTGAAGTACAAGCCTGATTACCATCCCCCACTTCCATTAGCTGTTTCAACTCGTCGGACGAACTGAAGCCTGCCCAGCTTTTTTGACGGGTCGTCTGACGAGTTTTTATTTTATTTCCGATCCGTTCCGGATTTTTTCAAGCGGCGAGACAAAAACTAATTTACTATCCGGATCTTCAGCCATCAGGATCATCCCATTCGATTCAATTCCTTTTATCGTTCTGGGAGCAAGATTGAGCACCACCGATACTTGTTTTCCTATAATATTTTCAGAGTCAAAGAATTCAACAATTCCGGAAACCACGGTTCTCTGGTCAAGACCTGTGTCAATTTTCAGTTTTATCAGCTTTTGTGTCTTAGGCACTTTCTTTGCTTCAATGATGGTGCCTGAACGGATATCAAGCCTGGTAAATTCGTCAAAAGAAATATTTTTTTTCTGAGGAGGAAATACATATTCCATTTCTTTGTTCTCCTTTTTGGTTTCTTGCAATTTATTTATTTGTTTCTCAATGGCCTCATCCTCAATTTTTTCAAAAAGCAGGGATGAAGGGTTAATTTGATGGCCAGCGGGCAAAAGATTTTTCCTGCCTATCAATTCCCAGTCTTTGCCGGAGAAATTAATAAAATTTCTGAGTTTTTCCGTAGTAAATGGCAGAAATGGCTCGAGCAGAATAGTTAGATTTGCTGCAATTTGAAGCGAAATATTTAAAATGGTTTTAACCCTGTTTTTATCACTTTTTATTACTATCCATGGTTCAGTATCAGCCAGGTATTTATTTCCAAGTCTGGCAAGATCCATCGCTTCCTTTAAAGCTTCGCGGAACCGGTAATTTTCCAGACTATATTCAACTTTTGATTTAATCCGGGATATTTCTTCCAGGGTTTCCTTATCGTAAGGGGCAAGTTCAGTAATACCAGGAACCTTTCCGCCGAAATATTTTTGTGTCAGAACCAGAGTCCGGTTTACAAAATTTCCAAGAATGGCTACCAGTTCGTTGTTGTTTCGGGTTTGGAAATCTTTCCATGTAAAATCGTTGTCTTTGGTTTCCGGAGCGTTGGCGCACAGAACGTATCGTAATACATCCTCCTTGCCTTTAAAGTCGTCAAGGAATTCGTGGAGCCAGACGGCCCAGTTCCTTGAAGTTGAAATTTTATCACCTTCAAGGTTTAAAAATTCATTGGCAGGCACATTGTCAGGTAAAATATAAGTCCCTTCAGCTTTTAACATCGCAGGGAACATAATACAATGGAAAACAATGTTATCCTTGCCAATAAAATGTACCAATTTGGTTTCGGGATCTTTCCAGTACTTTTCCCAATCCTTTGTTAATTCTTTTGTAGCAGAGATATACCCAATAGGAGCATCGAACCACACATAGAGAACTTTTCCTTTAATCCCGTCAATGGGTACAGGAACGCCCCAATTGAGGTCACGGCTAACCGCCCGGGGTTGCAAACCATGATCAAACCAGGATTTACATTGTCCGTATACATTGATCTTCCAGTCTTTATGATCCCCGAGGATCCATTTCTTTAAAAAGGGTGCATAACGGTCAAGGGGTAAATACCAATGTTTTGTATTCTTCAATACAGGCTTGCTTCCGCTAATGGTCGATTTTGGATTGATTAGCTCCGTCGGGCTTAATGATGTTCCGCAATTCTCGCATTGGTCTCCATAAGCATTCTCGTTGCCACAGTGTGGACATGTTCCGGTAATGTACCGGTCAGCGAGAAACTGACCCGCTTCCTTGTCATAGTATTGTTCAGAGGTTTTTTCAATAAATTCTCCTTTATCGTATAGGGTTTTAAAAAATTCCGATGCAGTTTCGTAGTGAATTTCAGAAGAAGTCCTTGAATAAATATCAAATGCTATTCCGAGTTTTTCAAAAGATTCTTTGTTAAGGGCATGAAATTTATCGACAATGTCTTGGGGATGAACGCCTTCCTGTCTGGCTTTAAGGGTAATGGGCACACCATGTTCGTCCGAACCACAGATCGAGATGACATCTTTTCCTCTTAATCGTAAGTAGCGTGTATAAATGTCGGAAGGGATATACACACCGGCGAGATGCCCGATATGTATTGGTCCGTTTGCATAAGGTAAAGCAGATGTGATTAAATAGCGTTTAATGTTTTCCATGGAACAAGCAAAAAGTGGTCGTTTGTGTTTACCCGGTTAAGAATTTTGACAAAGATATATAAGAAATCAGTAACAACTTAGTTATTCATTTGATATTATAACAAATCCGTGCCATAGGCATCCCTCTGGGAGAAATTAGGTTAATTAGATTAATTTAATTCTTCTTTTTTTTCTTTTTTTCCTTTCCCGAAACCCGATAGCTATCGGGTTCGGGATTAGCCTTAGCCTTAGTCTCAGCCTTATTCCACAATCATTCAAATTTAGTAGTTTCATTTGAATAATATTAACCTTCTGTCTCAATTATATAGTTTCCCAAATTATTAATATAAAGTTACTTAAATTTTACTTTTTGCTGTCAGGATACTTTTTTAAAAAATTTTAATCAACTCGTCTGTTTCAATTAATCCATCCTTAAGGTCTGTCTTTAATTTTCGCCCACGTATCTCTTAGAGGTACGGTACGGCTAAAAATCAATTTTTCTGTGGTAGAGTCCGGATCGACACAAAAATATCCTTGCCGCTGGAACTGGAATTTTTCCAAAGGTTTTGCCGTTTTCAATGAGGGCTCTACTTTGCAATTGCTCAGTATTTCCAATGAATTCGGATTCAGGAATACATTGGAATTTTGGTCTTTTTGTCCGGCAGGATCGGGATGGTTAAACAGGCGGTCATACAAACGGACTTCTGCATTAATAGCATGCTGGGCTGACACCCAATGCAGTGTTCCTTTTACTTTACGGCCGGCCCCGGGTCCGCTTTTGGTTTCCGGATCATAAGTACAAAATACCTCCAGTATCTCCCCTGTTTTTTCATCCTTAACATAATCTTCGCATTTGATGATATATGCGCTTTTTAACCTGACTTCCCGGCCGGGGGCAAGCCGGAAAAATTTATTCGGAGGCGTTTCCATAAAATCGGCATGTTCGATATAAAGTTCCCGGGAAAAGGGAAGTTTCCGTGTTCCCATGCTTTCATCCTCAGGGTTATTTATGGTTTCAACCTCTTCAATCTTATCTTCAGGATAATTGGTTAGGGTGACTTTAAGAGGGCATAAAACCCCCATTACACGTGGTGCTTTTTTGTTCAAATCTTCGCGAACTGAATGTTCAAGAAGATCAACATCAATGATATTATCCCGTTTTGCCACACCGACTTTGTCGGCAAAATTCCGGATAGATTCCGGAGTATAACCTCGCCGGCGTAGTCCGGAAATGGTTGGCATCCGGGGATCATCCCAACTGCTAACATGCCCTTCCTCAACGAGTTCAAGTAATTTGCGCTTGCTCATGATGGTATAGCTCAGGTTCAGGCGGGCGAATTCGATTTGTCGCGGACGGTAATCACTTTCTTTGAGGTGTATTACCAGCCAGTCGTACAAGGGACGGTGCACTTCAAATTCAAGAGTACATAGAGAATGAGTAATTCCTTCAAAATAATCAGACTGGCCATGGGCGAAATCATACATAGGATAGATGCACCACTTATCACCTGTGCGGTGGTGTGAGGCATGCTTGATACGGTATATGACAGGGTCCCGCATATGCATATTGGGAGAGTTCATGTCGATTTTGGCTCTTAGTACCCTGGCGCCTTCTTCAAATTCTCCTGCTTTCATGCGTTTGAACAAGTCTAAATTTTCTTCAACCGGACGGTTTCTGTAAGGGCTTTCAATACCTGCTTGCCTTGGGGTGGTTCGCTGTTTGCTTATAGCATCAAGAGGTTGATCGTCAATATAGGCCTTACCTTTCTTTATTAGTTTTATGGCGAAATCATAAAGTTGATCAAAATAATCTGAAGCGTAATATTCCCTGTCTCCCCAGTCAAATCCAAGCCACCGGATATCCTCCTTGATAGATTCAACATATTCAACCTCTTCTGTAATTGGATTGGTGTCATCGAAACGCAGATTACACAATCCGTTATATTTTTTGGCAATACCAAAATTCAGGCAAATTGATTTGGCATGACCAATATGCAGGTATCCGTTGGGTTCGGGTGGAAACCGGGTATGTACCTTGCTTTCGTATTTGTTGGTCTTGAGATCATTCTCAATGATGTTTTCAATGAAATTCAGGGAAGGTTTGGATGTATTGGAATTTTTTTCTTCTTTCCCTCTTTTTTCTCCGGATTTGTTCATTTTCCTTTTGCTGAATTGTGTATTGTATTTGTAAATTCATTTCATTGTAAGTTGCAAAAATAAGAGGAATTGTTTATAGAAATGTTGATTTGCATAGAAATTTTAAATATTATTTGTTATTTGTTTTGTTTGTAATTTGTTATTTTAATAAGTTTAAGGTAAAATTTATGAGATAAATCTGTGTTTAATTTTAAAAGAACCGATGGGATTAATCCAAATCGAAAACATGGAATTCTATGCTTACCATGGGCATTATAAGGAGGAGCAGATTGTCGGAAACAAATTTCTGGTAAGTCTGACCATTGAGACGGACATGACCAAGCCTTCCCTGTCCGACAGTCTGAAGGATGCCGTTAATTACCAGGCAGCATACCGGTTGGTGGAAACTGAAATGGAAAAGAAATCGCATTTACTTGAAAACATTGCCAAACGCATCCTTGATGCGCTTTATCGGGAATTGGACGGAGTAAAAAAAGCTACCATAAAGGTCGCTAAAATAAACCCACCGGTGGGAGGGAAGGTCGACAGCGTCAGCATAACCCTGAGTCGCTAACTGTTAAACCATTAGATGTTTTAAAAGAGGCTTGACTAACCCCCGGCTTCAGCCGGGGGACAAACAGATACAACAATAACAATGGCGCAACTACCATCGCTACCAAGAAGTAAAAACTATCCATGCGCCGCAAACTTCCAAACCGTCAAGATGTATGCTAAATCAAAATACAAATTTTTGTGTAACTCATACTAAAAATTACTAACTTTGCAAACCCAAATTATGGTCGGTTGGCCGAGTGGCTAGGCGGCGGTCTGCAAAACCGTAGACGGCGGTTCGAATCCGCCACCGACCTCAAAACAAACCTCCCCACAAAGTGGGTGAGGTTTTTTCATACCCAGACGAAGAAAGCTTGCTTTCGGGAGTCTGGGTATGAAAAAACCTAATATTGACGCCCGCCTGAATGACGAAGTCGGGCAGGAAGTCAATGGAGGTTTGTTTTGAGAGGCTCCCCCACCCGGATCACAACGAGCGCAGCGAGTTGTAATCCGCTCGTAACCACAATACAATCCTCAATCACGTAGTGGTGGATGATTTTTTATACCATGCCGATACTAGCTTGCTTGTTAGAGGCAAGGTATAAAAAATCTTTATTCCGCAGGAAATGAGGATTGTATTGATGCGCCCACCTCCCTGGATCAGCGCAGCTAATCCGCTTTTTATGCAAGTTTTCAGGTAGTATAAAATAAACATTACTACCCACCTTTCGCAAGATCATTTTTCCTTTTCAAAACCACCCCCCAGAAGCACCTATTAACCTGACTCATGTATACGTGTGTGTAAAGGCATAAGAATTTAATGGATACAAATGATATATGATTGAGCTCAGAGAAGTATCATCGATTCTACGCAAGTGAAATCCCAAGACTCTGAGACTTAAAATTTACTTTTACTTCGCAGCAATTCTCTCCTTCCGTTATCGCAATTTCTCCATTGCATCAATGTAACTCACACCTTAAAGGGTGAAGAGTTAATCCGTGTAAAAAGAGGGGATTAAAGGAATAACTCGAATCTACCTGTTTCCCAATCAAACCACAAATTATTATTAGCCTTTTTGATTTGCAAAAAATGCAGTAATTTCTTAAATTTGAAGGGATTATATAACTGGAGGCATATTTAAAAACAATCGTAGTGTGTTTATACAATCTTTAGGTAAAATAGCCCGTAAAAAAAATAAAAAATGAAATTAGAAAAGATTTTAGACAAACTAAATTTTCACGAGAAATACGCATTCCTGAAAATTGTAAACAACATCATTGATGGAGCACCCAAAAATGTAAAAGAAATTGATCAAATTCTTAATGACACAGACAAGGACTTAAAAAATGTTGACAACATTAATATTGTAAATGTATTCAATTTAATCGAAGACGAATTCACTAAATACGTTACAGATGAGTTTGTCGACACAACTTCTCAATTAGACATCCTGACAGACATCATCACTCGAGACGGGAACTGTATAATGAAATTGGATTGGTTTGCCAGATTATATGAAAATGAAATCAAAAACTTAGAAACTAAAAAGAAATTATTCCAAAAATCCCTTGATAGTGACAAGTCGGACATAGAAGAAAAAAGAAAAAGGGACTATGATGTTTATAGAGCTTGCTTAAACACAGCATACTTGAATGACATTGAAAGAAATCAAGATAAGAAAATCACTTGGGAAGAACAATCCGTCTTATTAACGCTTAGTAAAAAATTGGACTTATCACAAGAAGCAGTAAAACTCATTAACTATTTGATAGTTCCACCTGAGAAAAAATCAATTGATGAAATAATCAACGAGTTAAAAAATACAGGAATTATTTTTTATCATAAAAAGAGTAATACAGTTTACATTGCAGATGAAATTGTTAGGATACTTAGAAAAATAAGAGGGAAAGAAGTTGCAGACAAATTTTTTAGACGAGTATTAAAGTTACTAAGAGAATCTCAAATAAATCTGATTTGTAAAAAACACAATATCAGTTGGCGGCTTCCATTGGATGAGAAAATAACAACGATTATCAATGAGGGTATTTCGTTTTCTGGTGCGCTTCAAAATGATATATTTAAAGATGGCACCATGCTAACCGATAAAAAGAAAATTATCAATGACTTTGTTAATAAAGGCTTAAAAATTACACCCTCACTAAAAGGAGTAACTATTGAAGAAAAAATTGCAAATCTTATTGGATACTTTGAGAACATAGAAAAGGACGAAAAAGTTAGTATATCTATTGAGGGTTATGAGAAAATGCTTATTGATCTGAGTGAGACTTTACCCAACTTAAACAACATTCTAAAAATAGCATTTGAACTTCAAGAGGAGAATATACTTATAAGCAACTACTTGCTCGATTATAATATAAAACCAAGAGACGTACTGGAAATAATAAACGAGAAAGACTTTGAGAAATTCTGTAAAGCAAAGGACATAAAAATAAGAGGGAACATTATCTTCAATATTCTGGACGCATATAAAGATACTGAAAACCTTTACCTTGAAAATTTTGAGAACATTGGATTCAGAAATCTGAATGCTTTAAAGGGAAATAAAATTAGCATTAAAGAAGGCGAATTGGGAGTTAAATTTGAAGAACTGACAAAGACCATTTTTAACAAACTTGGTTTTAATGTAAACGAAACGTTGAGAAAAAAACTCAACACTAATAAAGATAAGATTGACATCGTTTTAGACTTAGAGAATAAGAATCTCATTTTAGTTGAATGCAAAACAGTAAAAGAGAAGGGGTACGACAAATTCAGTTCGATTTCACGACAAATCAAATCTTATATCAATTTAGCCAAAATCAACAACTTTAATGTTATTAGGGCAATTGTAGTTGCACCCCAATTTAGCGATGAATTTGAAAAGGAGTGTAGACAGGATTGGGAGCTTAATTTATCTTTAATTACTGCTTCTTCCCTCGTAAACATATTAAAAGGCTTAAGAGAATCAAGACATAAGGAGTTACCATATAATTTACTTATTAAGGATGTCCTCATAAAAGAAGACTGGGTGCTTAAAGCAATAAGTAGATAAGGATGCGATCAACTTCTCTTAGTAGAAAAACATTGAAATGCTGTTTGTTCAGGATCATTAATGTGAATACAGTATTAATTTAATCTAAAAACAAACAACCTGATGTTGTGGAAAGGGTAAATGAATTTCCCTAAATATAAAATTCTTGAAGAACGGATCAACGATCAAAAAACCATAGCTGATAAAGAAGAAATTATTCGGGTATTAAAAATTTAGACCAAAAGTGGTGTGGGTTTGAGTATAAAAGAATAAATGAGATTGAGTATTGAGTTTTAATAAAAAATAAAGGTGATGCGATTATACGAAGAAAGTAACAATATTGGCTTTATGGATGTATGTACAATATAGTAATATTTCGTAAACTATAATTGGTTTACTATGAATCTAGCAATACAATCAATTCCTACACAAAACCTTTGGGAACGTTTTGGTTTTAAGGACAACCCATTTGATACCAGAGCTCTTTCGTTATCTCCAGAAGCGTCTCTTTCAGTTTCAACAGCATATATTGGACAGGCAGATAGATATTCAGAGCATAGTTTAATGAGAAACTTCCTTCGAAATCCCGGAGGTGGTTGTATAATTGTTGAAGGTGATGTGGGCGTCGGAAAGACTACATTTGTGAACTATCACAGATATCATTGGCAAATTAGAAAATCAAATCCTCTAATAACCCCACTTTCTGAAATATCCGTTGAGCGGAACTGGACACCAAAAGATTTTTTACTTAGTATACTTGGAGTTCTTGGAGGGCGTTTAGCAGTAGATTGTAATAGACGGCAATTACAGAATGATTCACTTTTAAATGAAATCGTGGCTATGACGAGCGTTTTGTTGCGAAGAAATAGAGATTTTAGTGGAGGTGTGTAAGCAGTAACTTACAATGTACAAAAAATGGTAAATAAGGATGTACAAAAAACAGCAAATAAGGATGTCTGTTTTTCCCTTTTTTCAAACATACAAAAAAATCAAAGAACGATTAACAAAAAATTGTTCGTATTGCTA
>DAOVQI010000403.1 GCA_030628785.1 Bacteroidota bacterium | reverse complement strand
GTGCCATTTTTTACTTTTGCAATTTCCTTCCCATCAATCGGCGAAACCGATGATGTTATATCACCCTTTGGATCAAACCAAACGGTTCCGGTAGTAACCCCGGAGTTTATTTTCTCAATACCGAGCCTGTGTAAAGCCTCAGCAACACCGTATTTATCTTCTGCCATAGTTTCTCTTATTATAAATTGTTAATATTTAATTATTTAAGGAATTCTGTTTTTGCATAAAACAAATGTAATAATATTCATTTTATCACCCTTCTTTTAGAAAGATGTTAAAGATGCATATTATCGGGAAGAGCATGGGATCAACTCGTCTGACCACTAAAATGCATTAATTTTTTGTAAAAACCATAATATAATTGCAATGTTTCAAATCTAAACTAATCACCCGGCAACAGTAGTGGTCTGACGAGTATTACAAAAATCCATATTGAGATTTTGAACATCGAAAACTTATCAATAACTTCGCAACCCCAATGGTTTCATTGAAATTGAATATTTGCCCAGGTGGCGGAATTGGTAGACGCGCTGGTCTCAAACACCAGTGGTAGCAATACCGTGCCGGTTCGAGCCCGGCTCTGGGTACTAATTTTAATGGCCCTCAAGGATGAGGTTTTTTTGTTTAACCTGACAACATGGATAATCCCGATATTATCAGGCCTTACGGCGACAAACAATTTCAATTCGACAAAAGATATCTTGAAATGGCAAAGGTCTGGGCACAAAATTCCTATTGCAAGAGGAAAAAAGTAGGTGCGTTGATTGTAAAAGATAAAATGATCATTTCCGACGGATACAATGGAACTCCATCTGGTTTTGAAAATGTTTGTGAAGATGAAACCGAAAAAACAAAACCCTATGTATTGCATGCTGAAGCCAATGCCATCACAAAAGTAGCCAAATCAAACAATTCAAGTAAAAATGCAACCTTATACATTACAACTTCACCCTGTTTGGAATGCTCAAAACTGATCATACAGTCGGGAATAAAGCGGGTAGTTTATTCCGAGAAATATCGTAGCAAAAACGGACTGGAATTACTGCAAAGAGCTAATATTGAAACTGTTCTTCTTGAATTATAATCTAAGACATTGTGCAATACAAAAACCGAAATACAAGTATATATCTGCCAATATTACTGGCTGTTGTTTTAGTTGGTGGGATATTTATTGGTCTTTACCTGCAAGGAAACGGAGATCAAAAAAAACATATTCTCGTATACCCGAAAACGGATAAACTAAACGGGGTGATCAGATATATCTCTTCGCAATATGTCGACCCGGTATCCCGGGATGAACTGGTCGAAGTAGCCATACCGTCAATGCTTAGAAGTCTCGATCCTCATTCCATTTACATTCCGGCAAAAGACCTTCAGCAGATGAATGAACCCCTCGAGGGAAATTTTGAGGGAATAGGAATTCAATTCAATACACCTAACGATACAGTCGTTGTGGTAAGTACAATCTCCGGAGGACCATCAGACCTTTTAGGCATTCTGCCAGGCGACAGGATCATAAAAATCAACGATACGATCGTAGCCGGTGTAAAATTAAAGGATGAAGAAATCATTAAACGTCTGAAAGGTCCCAGGGGAACTAAAGTGAACGTAAGCATTCTAAGAAGGGGTGCTCCTGAATTGCTGGAATTTGAGATCACCAGGGACAGGATACCATTATACAGTGTTGACGTAGCCTATATGGTTACCGATGAAATAGGATATATCAAGATCAGTAAATTTTCCAAAACCACTTTTCAGGAATTCCTTAAGGGATTGGAAAAACTTAAAGAATTGAACCTTAAAAAATTAATTCTTGATCTGCGTGGTAACGGAGGCGGATATATGGATGCCGCCACAAATATAGCCAACCAGTTTCTTGAAAAAGGAAAGCTGATTGTTTATACAGAGGGCCAATCCAGGTCAAGGGATGAAATATTTGCCACCGAAGAAGGAGTATGTTTAAATGGAGATGTATTAATCCTGATTGACGAATGGTCAGCTTCGGCTAGTGAGATCCTTGCCGGCGCAATTCAGGATAATGACCGTGGAACCATTTTGGGAAGAAGATCTTTTGGGAAGGGCCTTGTGCAAGAACCATTGATGTTATCTGACGGATCGGCGATACGTCTGACCATTGCACGGTATTATACACCTACCGGAAGATCCATTCAGAAACCTTATAATATCAGCCCCGAAGACTATTACAGCGATTTGCATGTAAGATTCATAAACGGGGAATTCAGTGAAGCTGACAGCATTAAGTTTGCCGATTCATTAAAATACACTACCCCGGGAGGAAAGGTGGTTTATGGCGGCGGTGGAATTATGCCCGATATTTTTGTCCCCATTGACACCACAGTTGTAACACCTTATTATATGCAGGTACGGAACAGAGGTCTTATTTACCGGTTTGCCTTCGAATATACCGATCGGAACAGGGAAAAGTTGAACCAATTTGAAG
Organism: Bacteroidota bacterium; assembly: GCA_030628785.1. Classification (GTDB taxonomy): domain Bacteria; phylum Bacteroidota; class Bacteroidia; order Bacteroidales; family VadinHA17; genus CAZEWS01. The sequence goes on along the minus strand of DAOVQI010000403.1, from coordinate 436 downwards.
ACCCCATAGAAATATCTGAATACCTTAACAAACAAGATCTGCTCAACAAATTTATTACATACGCAGTTAAAGAAGGTGTAAAAAAGAAACAGAAAGATATTGATGTTTCAGCACACATCTTATTAACCCAGATCAAAGCCTATATTGCCCGTAATATAATGGATAACGATGGCTTTTATCCCATCTTTAAAGATATTGACAATACCCTCCAGGCTGCGATCGATTACCTTTCGGAAAGATAATTTATTCCCTTTACAGACCCCAAAAAACTTATTGATATTCTCAATTCAATGAACCAAAATTCCCCTCCTTGGATAAGGAGGGGTGTCCCGCCGAATGGCGGGATGGGGTGGTTTGATACATTTTCAACAGCCTCACTATAAAGACGTGTTAACCGCACTCGTCAAAGGCGGCTTGAAAGAAAATCTCTAAGTCC
>DAOVQI010000327.1 GCA_030628785.1 Bacteroidota bacterium | reverse complement strand
CATATTCATATGATGCTTGAGAAGGACGGAAAAAATGCTATGGTAAGTGGCGGCCATCTGAGTGAAACAGCTCATAAGATCATAGCTGGGATACTGTATCTTTCACCGGCACTGACAGCATTTGGAAACACTGTCCCGATCTCATACCTGAGGCTGGTACCACATCAGGAAGCACCTACCAGTATTTGCTGGGGGGACCGGAATCGTTCAGTCCTGATCAGGGTGCCATTGGGCTGGAGAAGTGGAAACCAAATGACCATCGATGCCAATCCATCTGAAAAAACTGATCCTGAACAAGGCGATAGCAAACAAACAATTGAGTTCAGAGCTCCGGATGGTTCTGCTGATATTTATAAATTGTTGGCTGGACTTATGGTAGCAGCAAAACACGGATTGAACAGGAAAGATGCACTTGAAATGACAGAGAAACTCTATGTAGATGTGAATATTTTCGACAAAAAAAATTCAGAGAAGTTAAATAAGTTAGATAAACTTCCAACCTCTTGCTGGGAATCGGCTGAATCGCTAAAAAAATTAAGAAGCTATTTTGAAAAAGACAATGTTTTTCCGTCAGCAGTAATCGATTTTACGATTCAAAAATTGAGGTCTTATAATGATCAGGGGTTGAGCGAAACTTTGTATGGCAAGGAGGAAGAGATTAACAAATTAGTGAAAAAATACATACATGTAATGTAGGTTCTAATTTAAGTCAGAAGGAATTTCTTCCTTAGATAAATTGGCAGATTGTATGCTTGCATTCAGTTCAAAACCAATTAATAAGGAAATAGAATTAAAATAAAGCCATAATAGTATAACGATCAGAGTTCCAATTGAACCATACAAAGTATTAAATCCTCCAAAATTATTTACAAAGAATGAAAATCCTAATGAGGAAATGATAAAGAGAATTGTAGCGAGGGAAGATCCTGCGGAAATAAATCGCCATATATTTTTTCTGGCTGGAGCAAGGTAATATAAAAATGAAATAGCAAAGAAGATCAGGGCAATAATAATAATCCATTTGCCGAACTGCATCAAATAAAAAGGCAGATTGAGTTTTAACAATTCCAGGTCAACCAATTTCTGGATTGCTATTTTACTAAAAAGGATTAATATTACAGCAATGGATAAAAGGGATGTGAGAATAAATACCAGGGCAAGAGAAATCAATCGTTGAGCCAGCCATCCGCGACTATCAATAGAATGAGTTGTGGCATTGAAAGCAGTAATCAGAGCATGAATACCATTGGTTGAGAAAATAATAGTTGCTCCAAACATAAACAGTAACAATCCACCGCTTCTTTTTGTAACAATTTCAACAATAGTGGTTTCCATAAACGAGAAAGCATTTTCGGGCAAAATATTTTGGAAAAGAGTAAGAAGTTCAACCTGAAAATTCGGGATTGGAATGAATGGAATTAAAGTAAACAAAAAAATAGTTGAAGGTAAAAGGGCAATGCACAAGTTAAAAGCAATAGAGGAAGCCCTTGTTCCCAGTGAGCCTTTTTGAAACCCCTGAAAGAAAAAAATAATCACATCGTAAATAGGAACACCTTCAAACCCCGGCAGAGAAGCTTTTTTAATTTTATTCAAAAAAGAATGAATCCAGGTATTAAAAAATTTATATGTATGCTTATTTTGAATTGATAGCATTTCGTGGATTGAAATTGAATATTTATTCTTCAATGATTGCCTTTAAGCTTAAATCAAGGCTCTTTATATGATGAGTGAGGGCTCCGACTGAAACAAAATCCACACCGCATTCAGCAAATTGACGAACGGTCTCGAGCGTAATTCCTCCTGATGATTCAACTTCGTATTTTCCATTTATTAGTGTGACGGCTTTTTTTGTGTCTTCTATACTGAAATTATCCAGCATAATCCGGTGCACACCACCGATTCTTAAAATTTCCTTTACATCTTTCAGGGATTGTGCTTCAATTTCAATTTTCAAATTTTTACCTTTTTCTTTCAGGTATTGGTTGGCCGACTTTATGGCTTTTACAATTCCTCCCGCATATTCGATATGGTTATCTTTAAGCAGGATCATATCATATAATCCCATGCGATGGTTTTCTCCGCCCCCGATCCGTACAGCCAATTTATCGAGAAAACGCATACCCGGTGTTGTCTTCCGGGTATCAAGCACTTTTGATTTCAGTCCTCTCAGCTTTTCGGTATAAGCCCTGGTTTGTGTTGCAATTCCACACATTCGTTGTAATACATTCAGTACGATTCTTTCAGCAAGCAGGATGGAAAGAATTTTTCCTTCAATGATGTAGATGATATCGCCGGCATTTATGGGAGTCCCATCCTCATAACAGCATTCTATTTTTAAACCGGGATCAATCGAATGAAAAATCTTTTCACCGATTTTTACTCCGGCAAGAATCCCTCGTTCTTTTGAAAGTAGTATTGCTTTACCAATAGCAGTTTCGTGAATACATGCAAGTGATGAATGATCACCATCGCCTATATCCTCCCTGATGACAGCTTTTATAAAAGTATCCAGATAATCCCTATTCATCCTCTTTTTCAATTCTTAACTGATGAATGAGTGAATTCCCATTTTTTGTTTTCAGAAGAAAATATACCCTGAAAACGCCCTTTGAAGTAGTTAAATCGCCTATGGCATAGTGCGAACTTTCTTTTCCTCCCTGGTGCAGGATTGAAAAGTTTTCAGGGGGATATTTTGTAAAAAAATCCCTAATGATACGTTCAGCCTGGGTTTTACTGTAAACATCCTCTTTCTCCAGTATGACCAACTCGATGCTGGTATTGAAGAATTTCACCAATTCTTTCGAGTTTCCTGCTCTGAAAGCCAATGCAATGCCTTTCGGTATTTCTTCAGAGATATTGGCAGCAAATGATTTAAACACCAGCAAAAAGATGAGCAAAGCCGGCCATTTTTTCAATATTAACATATTAAATAAGATTAAATTGTTTGTATCTAATCAGTTTATTAATATAGATTATCAATTCATTTTCTACGGACTTGGAAAAATGGAATTATGCCTGCCCTGTGAAATGCGACAAAGGAGCTATTTCTACAGGGGAATACTGGAATATTGAGATTTTGATCATTGAGATTTATTTGTATTTTGCCTGCCCCGTAGGGAAGCATGACCGTACGGGGGTGCTTGTCCCATAGGGATGCCTGTGGCATAATTTGGTATTTTTTTTATTAGCTCTAATTTCTTAGTTTATTGACAGACTCTAATTTTAACATCTGTTTAAATATAGACAAAAATCGAACCAATTAAGGTTTATGTTGCAATTTAACAAAATTTGAATAAAGTAACGAATCAGTGTGTTGAGATGATTTTTTTTACGTAAGTAATGAATAAATAACTGAATAGTTGCTAAATTCGGGTTTGTTTAATATTAAACCAGATATGTTGAAAAGGTACCACACAATCCTGATATATATTGTTATTATGCTGATATGTGTATCTGCCGGATACATGCTGGAAAGCAATCTGTTTAATTCCAACCGGTTTGCCAGGAAAGCAGCTAAATTTCAGGATGTATTGCGTAGTAAGGAAGAAAGGGTTAATTCATACCTGGAGGATATTAAAAACACCATTGAAGATATTGAACTCGACGGCTTTATGCAGAAATACCCACAGTACTTCAATTTGGTGGAAAAAGAGGGGATAGCGATTCTGACATACCAAAACGACAGCCTCAAAACCTGGTCAGATAATACTATTCCTGTTCCGGATAAGCTTGCTGAATGGGATTTAGCGAATCACTTTGTCTTTCTTGAAAATGCCTGGTTTGTTGCAAAGAACATTCAAAAAGATAATATAGTGCTTATTGGGCTAATCCTTGTAAAAAAGGAGTACACATATGAAAACCAATATTTAAGGAATGATTTTTTTAAGGATTTCCATGTGTCACCCTGTGCGTCTGTGTCGTCCTTACGAGACAAAAAAGGTTTTGATATCCATGATGAACATGGAAAATAT
>DAOVQI010000365.1 GCA_030628785.1 Bacteroidota bacterium | reverse complement strand
TTTTGTGATTTGTATTTTGTGATTTTCTGCCAAAAATTACACGAATATTAGAATTAAGGCACTAATTGACCTAATTGCTCTAATTAATTTAAAAAATGACCAAACCACAATTCATAAAAATTTTAAATTTTGGAAATTGGGATTTGATTAGGTCAATTAGAAATTAGAGTAATTAGAAATTGAATTATCGATCCCGCACGTGTGGTAGTAAGTTTTGTTTTTTAAGCGCCTAATCCCACAACATATTAAAAATATTATCTTAAAATAAAACCTTCTTTAAAAGGATCTTCAGGATCAAAATAATATTGATTTTGTCCTATAATACTTGCCGTACCCGTAACCTTAGTAATAACTGCCTGATACTGATCGTACTGTGTTAACTCTACAATTTCAACATCCATTGTCGTTCCCAGAATACTTTCTATGGTAATTTTTTCTCCCTGTTTCAACTCTCCTTTTGAAAAATGGATTGCTGCACGGGCACTAACACCTGAACCGGTTGCAGAACGATCCACTTCACCATCGGCAAAAACGCAAACATTCCGGGAGTGATTATTATAGTCATAAGGATTATCAATAAAAATTATCCCATACAAGAAACTGAGATCTTCTTCAAAAGGATGTAGAACATTGAAGTTACCCGCAACAGCGTTTTTGATCCTCTTACCATAATCGATGATTTTGCTAAAATCGTTTTTATCCAGATTAAGTCCCAGTTCCATAGCATCACATATAGCGTAAAATGCACCTCCAAAAGCAATATCAAAATTTATCCTTCCTATCCCGTTAACCTCCAGCATTTGATCTTGCATTAACACAAACGATGGCACATTTATAAAAGAAACACTACTGACAATACCTTCTTTCCTGTGACCAATCGCTGTAATCTGACCCGGTGGAGCATCTATCTTCAACACAGGATTCTTTCCTTCCTTTTTTATAAAACCCGTATCCAGCACCAACTTGGTAAGGGCAATAATGCCATGACCACACATGGTACTGTAGCCTTCGTTATGAAGAAAGAAGGCGCCAAAATCACCATCTGGCGTTGTTGGCTCAGTAATGACAGCACCATACATATCGGCATGCCCCCTGGGCTCCCAAAGGATTCCGGTCCTTATATAATCATAGTTGTCACGGAAATACCGTCGTTTTTCAAGTATTGTCCCGCCTCTGATTTCAGGCAGTCCTTCTGTAAATACGCGTAATGGTTCACCTCCGGTTTGAAGTTCAATGGTTTTAATCACCTTCCATTCCTTCGGTGGCTTCCAGTCCAAATTTTTAAATATCATGGTTATTATAATTTAATGGTAGTTCCAAGTTTTTTTTCTTTCGCTTTCTGATAAATAAGCTGAGACACAACAAGATCAAACAATGCCATACCAACCGATTTAAACAATAGTGTTGCTCCTTGCGCTACATCCTCTTTTCCGATAATCAACTTGCCAAGGGTCGAGATCTTACTTTTTTCTATCCATCCATTTTCCAACGGCTGGGTTAGATCACCGGATTCTTTCATTGCAAAATCGGTATCTACAAATATATGATCCAAAATGTTAAATAAAACTTCAGGAAATTCTCTCATTTCAGGTTTGAAAGAACCTATACCGATATATTGCTTACCCGCAAGGATTGATTTATCATCAGGAATAACAGGATTATTAGACGTTGTGGCAGTAATAATTACCCCGGAGTTCTGAACAAGATTGGAAGATGATTCTGAAAAATGTATTCTTGGGGAGGGATAATATAACCTTATTTGCTCTGAGAAAATTTTTAACCGATCCTGATCAGTATCATATACATGGATCTCGGAAAATTCTCTCTGGGAACAGGCAAATATAGCCTGATTTATTCCCTGAACGCCTGCTCCGATAATTCCCAATGAAGATATGTCTTCGGAAGTTAAATATTTTATACCAACTGCTCCAACTGCACCTGTCCTCAGAGCGGTTAATTTTGCCCCGTTAAACAAAGCCAAGGGTTCACCGGTTTCAATATCATTCAGGATAACCGTTCCCTGGATGACAGGCAACTCTTTTTTTTGATTCTCCGGAAAAACAGTAACCAGCTTGGTTGAAAAACCGGTTTTTTTAAAACAGGGCATTAACAGTAATGTATTACCATTGTAATCCAAATGTATCCGTTGGGGCATATAATAGTCCCCTCGTTCATAAATCACCATTGCTTCTTCAACCGCCTCTCTGATTTCATTGAAAGTGACAGAATTTGCAATGTCTTGTTCACTTAAACATAACATCGTTGTCCTGATATAATAGATTTTTTAGTAAAACACAATTTTAAAATAAAACTTAAGTTAAATAGCTTCGATGGTTGAAGGTGGTTTTTTAGTAATGTTATAAGTAACACTTACAACCCCTGGCACTTCGGTTGTTATTCTTTCTGCCAGTCTATCCAGAGTATCATAGGGGAGTCTCGTTGGGCTTCCTGTCCTGGCATCCTTGCTTTCCCAGCATCTTACCTCTATCTGAAAACCAAAATCCCTTTTTCCATCCCTCATTCCGATAACTCTGTCTTCATGCAAAATGGCTAAATACTGGAATGCTCCTGAATCCTTTAGTTCCTCTTCAACAATTCTTGTGGCTTTTCTTACAGTCTCAACTCTTTCCGGCCTGACTTCTCCAATAACCCTTGCTGCCAAGGCAGGGCCTGGAAATGGCGGCCTGTTATATATTTCTTCGGGCAATCCCAATGCCCTTGCAACTTCCCTTACTGCAGGTTTTCTGAGCTGTACCAGAGGCTCAAGAATCCTGTAGCCGAATGCATCTTCAGGGTCAATTCCCAACTGTTCAAAAACGTTGTGCTGCCTTTTTATTCCTGCAATCGTTTCATCCACATCTGTTAGAATTGTTCCCTGAAAAAGATATTTCGCGCCACTTTTTGTTACCAGATCACCAAAAACATCTTTGTAAAATGCTTTAGTAATAGCTTCTCTTTTTTCTTCCGGGTCTGTGATATTTCTTAATTCGTTAAAGAAAATCTCTTTAGAGTCTACAATTTCAACGTTTACCCCTAATTTCTTAAACATCGAAACAATACGCTCCGGTTCTCCTTCTCTCATCAGGCCATTATCAATAAAATATGTTTTAAGCCTGTCACCCAGGGCTTTGTGTCCCAATATGGTAACTGCTGAAGAATCAACACCACCAGACAAAGCGTTAATAGCTAAACCATTGCCGACCTTTGAAGAAATATCCTTCACTTTTTCTTCAATAAATTTTTTAGGATTTAATTCCCATAATCTTATTTCCATGATTTTTTTTTATACGTATCAGAATTTATTCACTTCGTTCATGAGATCGTCACGCTTGCAGCCTGACTAACTTCAACCTAGTCTATTGCTTTACAATAAGTTATGTCTAGGTAATAAACCTTCTCACATAAAACGCTAATCCCGAAAACTTTCGGGAGAGGCTAAGCCTAAG
>DAOVQI010000375.1 GCA_030628785.1 Bacteroidota bacterium | reverse complement strand
TTTGGTGGAATTCTCGCAAGGAGGGAACAGGAAACAGATTTACTGCAGCTTGATGAATACAAGATCCCTGTGATCGACCTGGTCATTGTTGATCTGTATCCTTTTGAGGAAACACTTTCTTCAGGGGCTGATGACCAATCCATCATTGAAAAAATCGATATTGGTGGGATTTCACTTATCCGGGCTGCGGCAAAAAATTATAATGATGTAATTATCGTTTCAAGCCGTACTCAATATAATGAGTTGCTTGAATTGCTTGAAGAAAAGGAGGGCACAACAACACTGGAGGATAGAAAAAAATTTGCTGCAAAAGCATTCAGTGTTTCTTCTCACTACGATACAGCTATTTTCAAATATTTCAATTCCGACCAGCAACTATTGCAATTCAGGGAAAGTTATCTTCATGGCAGTTTATTAAGGTATGGTGAGAATCCACATCAGAAAGGAATTTTTTATGGTGATCTTGAATTGGTATTTGAGAAGCTTCATGGGAAAGAGATTTCTTATAATAACTTACTGGATATTGATGCTGCCATCAACCTGCTGGCTGACTTTAAGGAAACAACTTTTGCCATTCTGAAGCATAATAATCCCTGTGGCGCTGCATCGTGTGGAAAATTAATTGACGCCTGGAAAGACGCTTTGGCGGGAGATCCTGTTTCAGCTTTTGGTGGAATCCTGATTACGAATGAGGAAGTGGATGAGGTAACGGCTGAAGAGATCAATAAGCTCTTCTTCGAAGTAATTTTAGCGAGAAAATATTCACCAAAAGCACTGGAAATTTTAAAACAGAAAAAAAACAGAATAATCCTCATCCAAAATGAAACCCATTACCCGCTTTTTTCGTATCGGTCATTGCTAAATGGTGTGATATATCAGGAAAGGGATTTAAAAATTGAAACAAACGCTGATTTGGAGGTGATAACCAAAGTATCTCCTTCCGAAAAGGAAAAGACCGATCTGCTTTTTGCTAATAGAATTGTAAAACATTCCAAATCAAACTGCATTGTATTGGTTAAGGATAAGCAATTATTGGCAAGCGGAGTAGGTCAGACATCAAGGGTTGATGCCCTGAAACAAGCCATTGAGAAGGCCGGGAATTTTGGATTTGATCTTTCAGGTGCAGTTATGGCTTCTGATGCCTTTTTCCCTTTTGCCGATTCTGTTGAAATTGCGCATCAGGCAGGCATTAAATCGGTAATTCAACCGGGTGGTTCAATCCGTGACAAGGATTCTATCGAATATTGTGATAAACATGGAATGTCAATGGTGTTTACCGGAACAAGGCATTTCAGACATTAGTAACTTGTAAAAGATTATAAACAAACTTAAATAGTTGAAAAAAATGGGAGTTTTTTCATTCCTGACCCAAGAACTCGCTATGGATTTAGGAACGGCTAACACGATCATTATCCATAACGATAAGGTAGTTGTAGATGAGCCGTCAATTATAGCAATTGATAAAAATACCGGCAAACTTATTGCCATTGGTGAGAAAGCCAGGCAGATGCATGGCAAAACACATGAAAGCATTAAAACAATCTGGCCATTACGTGACGGGGTGATTGCTGATTTTAATGCCGCCGAACAGATGATCAGAGGAATGATCAAAATGATAAACCACAAGGGGGCTTTATTTACACCATCCCTGAAGATGGTGGTTTGTATTCCTTCGGGAAGCACTGAGGTTGAGGTTCGGGCCATACGTGATTCATCGGAACATGTCGGTGGGAGGGATGTTTATATGATATATGAACCCATGGCTGCTGCTATTGGAATCGGGATTGATGTTGAAGAACCGGTAGGAAATATGGTTGTTGATATTGGCGGCGGAACAACGGAAATTGCTGTAATTGCCTTGGGCGGTATTGTCTGCAATAAATCGATACGCATAGCTGGTGGTGGATTTACCTCGGATATTGAGGCCTATATGCGGCATCAACATAACATAAAAATTGGCGAACGCACAGCTGAGGATATTAAGATTAATGTAGGTTCGGCTCTGCCAGATATTGATAATCCTCCTCCTGATTATATTGTTCGTGGTCCTAGTCTTATGACGGCCCTGCCAATAGAAATACCCATATCTTACCAGGAAATTGCACATTGTCTGGATAAATCCATATCTAAGATAGAAACGGCCATATTGGGTGTTCTTGAACAAACCCCACCTGAGTTATATGCAGATATTGTGAGAACGGGTATTTATCTTGCCGGAGGCGGAGCCCTTCTGAGAGGGTTGGACAAACGGTTTTTTGACAGGATAAATATTCCGTTTCATGTTGCTGAGGATGCATTACATGCCGTAGCCCGCGGATCTGGCATAGCACTTAAAAATATAGATAAATTTTCATTCCTGATGAGATAGTTTTGATGGGGTAAAATAAAAACAGGGATGAGAAATTTATTAAGGTTCATAATCAGATATCATTTTGTTATCCTGTTTATTTTTTTTGAAACACTTTCCTTAATACTGGTTGTCCGGAACAATAACTTCCAAAAAGCAAGGTTTGTCACTTATTTCCAAAGCACAGCAGGGTATATTTACAATAAAATTGACATTTTAACGGAATACCTGGATCTTCAAAAAGCAAACCAAAAAATAGCTGCAGAAAATATTGAGCTAAAAAATATCCTCCAGAGAATGTACCGTTCCGATGAAGTCTTCTTCTATGGCGAGCATGATACGGTTTACCGGCAGCATTACTTTTATACTTCAGCCAGGATCATAAATAATTCAATAAATAAACAACACAACTTCTTAACCCTGAATAAAGGAATCGGGGTTGGCATAAAATCTGAAATGGCTGTTATCTCACCGGAGGGAATAGTAGGAGTTGTAAAGGGTGTATCTGACCGCTTTGCCACGGTAATTTCACTATTAAACACCGACCTGAAAATCAGTGCCAAATTAAAGAAGAATAATTATTATGGTTCCTTGTTTTGGGATGGGAGGGATTACAGGAAAGTACTTTTTCGGGAAATACCTTACCATGTGGATATTAGCTTGGGTGATACGGTAATTACAAGTGGATTTTCAACCATTTATCCGGAAGGGATATTAATTGGGACAGTATGTGATTATGAAGTAAAAGGTGGAAATTTTTTTGAAATTACCGTAGAACTTACCACAGATTTTAAGAACCTGGATTATGTGAGTGTTGTGAGCAATTTACAACGACAGGAACAACTGGAGATCGAACAATCATTTGATAATGATTAATTTTCTTTACAGAAACATCGGACGCTTTATTGTATTGGTACTGATCCAGGTACTGATCCTGGACAATATCCAATTCAGCGGATATGTAAATCCATTTATGTATGT
>DAOVQI010000221.1 GCA_030628785.1 Bacteroidota bacterium | reverse complement strand
CATCTATACGGATATCCCCATTGGAATTAATATCCCCTGTAATTTCTGTACCAATACCAATCAGGTTTATTGCATTGTTTTCAGTCTCGTTATTCTTTGCCATTGAATTAAAATGAATTTTTGTTTCGTTTAATGCGCAAAGATAATAAAATAAGAAATTATCTGTGTACTAAGAATTAACTAATATTAATCATTTTTATTGTATTTGCAGAACCTGCTCTTACAACTATGTGGCATTTACCTTACTTGTTCTTTTTTCCGTCATAGGCCCACTTCAGGTAAATCGACCCCCAGGTAAACCCACCACCAAAAGCTGCTAAAATAATATTATCTCCTTTGTTTAGCTGGTCCTCCCATTCCCAAAGGCATAATGGTATGGTAGCAGTGGTAGTGTTTCCGTATCTGGTAATATTGATCATCACTTGTTCTTTCTTTATCCCCATCCGTCGGGCAGTAGCCTCAATAATTCTCATATTTGCCTGGTGTGGTACCAACCAGGCCAGGTCTTCCGGAGCAATATTGTGTTTATGCATCATTTCGACTGAAACATCAGCCATTTTTGAAACAGCAAATTTGAATACCGTTTGCCCTTCCTGATAAATAAAGTGTTCCTTATCCATAAGCGTTTCAAAAGATGCTGGTCTTTCAGAACCGCCAGCTTTCATATGCAGATGATGGCGTCCGTAACCATCGGTGCGAAAAATATGATCCACAATTCCTACATCTTCGTTAGTTGGTTCAAGCAGAACAGCACCGGCAGCATCTCCAAAAAGCGGACAGGTGGTACGGTCGGTGTAATCGGTAATGGTAGACATTTTATCCGTAGCAACTACCACCACTTTTTCATATTGGCCTGATTCAATAAATTTTGCAGCTGTTTCAAGCGTGTAAATAAATCCTGAACAAGCTGCATTCATATCAAAACTCCAGGCATTTTTTATTCCTACCTTATCACTGATGATATTAGCCGTTGCCGGAAACATTCTGTCAGGTGTAACGGTTGTACAAATCATCAACTCCACTTCCTCTGGTGATGTTCCTGTCTTTTCCAGTAATCCTCTAACCGCTTTTTCTCCCATATATGAAGAGCCCCGGGCTTCCCCCTTCAAAATTCGTCTTTCTTTAATACCAATCCTTTGCATTATCCATTCATCTGATGTATCCACCATGGTAGCCAGTTCATCATTGGATAGCCTGTATTCGGGAACCCAGCAATTTATTCCTGTTATCGATGCTCTGATGTTTTCCATTATTTAAAAGCTTCTTTAATTCTATCCGTTAATTTCGCATTAATAACACTTTTTGTGTACAGTATCATATTTTTTATGGCTATATCATTGGAAATGCCATGACCGATGACTATATTTGAATTAACTCCAAGAACAGGTGTTCCACCGTAATTTTCAAAATTAAATCGTTCAAAGAATTCATCTTTTATTTTCCGCTTTTTCACCATCGTATAAAAAGCTTCCGCTTCCTTCAATACAACATTTCCCACAAAACCGTCACATACAATCACATCAGCTTTTTCATTGCTGAAAAAATCATTCCCCTCAACATTGCCAATAAAATTAAACTCTTTGGTTCCTTTCATTAATTCATACGCTGACTTTGAGACCAAATTACCTTTTGTCTCCTCTAATCCGATATTTAACAAACCGACCCTGGGATTTTCAGTATTCCAGACATGTTCCGCATATAGCGATCCCAGAATAGCATATTGAAAAAGAACGTCAGGCCGGCAATCAGGACTTATCCCAACATCCAATAGAATTGCGGGTTTTCCCTCCACGGTTGGTATTGAAGATGCGATTGCAGGTCGAATAATTCCTTCAATAACTTTTACAGTATAACGAAGCCCTATCAACATTGCCCCGGTGTTCCCAGCACTCGCCAATCCATCAATTTCACCATTCTTCAGGAGTTTGTAGCCAATACTTATGCTGGAATTTGTCTTTAAAGCCCAGGCTTTTGCAGGATGATCTCCCATTTCAATAAACACTTCAGTATGAACAATATCGAATCTGGAAGAGGCCACATGCTTACGTTCTAGAATGCTCTGGATTCTTCTTTCATCACCAATCAAGACTAATTTGTCGTCGGGTGTTAATTCTTTCAAAGCAAGGATTGCACCCAAAACGGTAGCTTCAGGTGCATAATCACCACCCATTACATCAATACCTATTCTCATAAAAGTGAGTTGAAGGTTAATTGTAATGAACTAAGCCGTAACTTCTTTTTCGATAGCTAACTTTCCTCTGTAATACCCACACTCTGGGCAAACTCTGTGATACAGAACAGTTGCGCCACAATTTTGACAGGTAGCAACAGTGGGGACAGTAGCTTTATAATGCGTCCGGCGCTTATTTCTTCTTTGCTTGGATGTTTTTCTTTTTGGATGTGCCATTATCAAATAATTTTATTTTCTTTAACGGAGCCCATCTTGGATCTTCGTCAATTTTTTTTTCTTCACTGATAAGAAATTTGTTGAGTTTATTCAACATTTCCTTATTACAAAGGCTTTTTCCGTTTTTTCCGTTTGGATGAATTCGTTTATAGGGTAAACTCAAGCAGATAAAATCGTAAAAAAATTGAGATATATTAATTTCGTGTTCTTCTGGGGAAAGAAAAATCATATCATCTGTAAGTTCTTCGCTGTCCTCGCCAAATTTTGCAAAAACAGTTCCGTTATATTGAACGGGGAAATTAAAATATTCCAGGCACTGGTCACAGGTTATATTCACTTCTCCCTGAATGTTAAAATGGAGCTCAATTACCAGCGGTTTTTTATTCACCGTTACCTTCCCCGATAGATTGCCCTCTTTTATCTCTGAATTTTCAAAATACTCAAAGAACCTGGAATCAATTTTAAAATTGAACTCGTGCTTTCCCAGCCCTAATCCTTTGATCGGAATTATATATTTCCTCATCTTCTTTAAATCCCATCAAAAAAATTGTCTCGCAAAAGTAGAAATTAATATTTAACATACAAAGATCAGGCAATCCTTGCTAAAATTCATCTCTATGTTTTCTAAAATAGCCGGTGCTTTAATCTCTTTTTTGCCTTTGTCTTTTGGAATAGCTCTTCCGGTCAAAAGAATAACAATTTTATCTTTAAGGTCCATATCAGGACTTTCGCTTGGATTAATTACTAATCCCTTGGATAACAAGCTCCTCAACTGAGACTGCCGCCACTGATTATAAGGTTCTATTTCCACTAATAAATTTTCAGCCAGGCGAGACCCTCCAATTTGCCACAGCCGTTTTTCAAGTTTCTCTGATGCTTTCATGATGGAATGCATATTGACTGATGACATCCACAAGACCGTTACAGGCGATTCGGCAGATACTTCTGCTGTTCTGGGTAAACCGGTCAATCCAGCCATTTCGCCAATAAAATTTCCGTGGCCTATAATATCCACCACCTTTTCTTTAACCGTTACTTTTATAGTCCCTCTTGCAATAAAGAAAAATCCGTCGCCTGAACCACCTTCACGAATGATTTTCTCTCCAACCGAATATACTTTGGTTTGAAAATGACTCACTACCTGGGTTAAAACTCCCGGTTCAAGATCCTTTAACCATGACACATCTTTCAGTAATTCCACTGCATCGGGTAAGGATACCGATGGTGGTGAATCCATTAACTTTTTCATCCTTTCTTCAATGCCGGAAATCATCTTTTTGGCTTCACCGCTTTCAATCCTTCCATTCTTTTGTAATCTTTCGACTGTCCTTCGTTCATAATTCAACATAGAACGGATGGCTTGTCTTGTAGCAATTGCAGAATAAATTTCAGGAAAATTTTTCCGAATGTTTCGAATAAATGTTTGCCCATGAATTTTGTTTTCATTGATCTCTTCTTCAATAATTCCAAGGTTTTTTTCTTCTTCCTCATCATTCATCTGATCATCAGTTTTAAGACTTCTGTACATGCTTTCAACCAATTTCAGTGCTTCTTCCTGAGCCTCAACAAATCCCCTGGCACTATCATAACTAACGGATAATCTTTCAAAAAAAGTCCGTTTTGTCATCCTCCCTGCCATCGGCATTGATTGCAACCAAGTCAATAATTTTGGTGTTTTCCAGGATTCCTCCAGGTCTTTTCTTTCCGATAAGGGGATCATTCCTCCGGCATCAAGAATGTCGTCAATTGTCTCTGATAACCTCCGTACGGCAATGGGGCCAAGTAATCCATCTCTAAATTGATGCCAATAACTGCTTTTTTCTTTTTCAAGTATCCTTCGACGGGTTTCAGCGATTGTTTCTATTTTAATGTTTTCCGTACTAAATCTTTTGGCACTTTGGGGAAGGTATTCTTTTACCGCAGTCCAGTTAGCACGGCTCAGAAACCGGTCATCCTTCAATTTTTCAATCGTATTTTCGGTGCTCTGTCTAAGATACTGGTTTGCATTGGAGCGCATCAGGGCTATGGCCGGTGAAACTTTGGTTAAACCAAGCTTATTAACCAAAATTTTAATGGTGGTTGCATTAACTAACGATGTAAGGGTTACTAAACCGGCAGTTAAAAAAAGAATTTGATCCCTTATTTGAGGTTTTATTGATTCTTCCCCTGCAACAATTAATGCCAGGGCAAGACCAATGGCTCCGCGCAGCGCACCCCACCATAAAACATATGATTCTTTTACCGACAGGCCATATCCAATCCTCTTCATAAACGGATAGAATACTCCTATCACAACCGCACGAACAACATGGATACCAATATAAACAATTCCAAGAATAAGAAAATCTTTTCCGGTAAAAACTGTTCGTTGGGCTATCACCACACCAACGATTAAAAAGATTAAAGTATTGGCAATAAAGGCGGCTAATTCCCAAAATTCATGGAGAAAGTGCTCAACTTCCGGACTTATTCTGGTACGTCCAACGCTTGCCATTACCAAACCAAGGGTAACCAGACCCAGCACACCGGATACGTGGAAGAAATGTTCGCAAATAAAAAATGTAATATATGCAGCCATAATAACGACACTGATCTCAACAAGGGCATCATTAAAAACCCTTCTAACCCATGAAATGGTAAGTCCTCCTATGATTATTCCTAAAAGGATACCTCCAAATGCAACACGGAAAAATTCAAGTATCGGAGAACCGGATGCCTCACCAGTGAAACTCAGAAGGAAAACCATGAAAAGAACAATGGCTGTTCCGTCGTTCAATAAGGATTCTCCCTCGATAAGTGTACCCAGTTTCTTACTTGCACCTAATTCCTTCAACAACGCTACAACCGCAACCGGGTCAGTAGCACTCGCTATTGCACCAAACATCAATGCAATAGTCCAGCCCCAGCCCACAAGTCCTATTCCGGCTTTATCCAAACCAATAACAAGAGCAGCTGTTAAAACCATAGCCAAAATTATTCCGGGAATAGCAAGAATGGAAGCATTAGCAAAAGTCCTTCTGAACGTATGAACATCCAGTGCAAAAGCTGCCTCAAAGATCAGTATTGGCAAGAAAATGAAAAGAATCAAATGAGGATCCATCTTTCCTGCCCATGCAATCGATTTACTGAAAAAACTTACATTCAGATGTACAAATCCAAGATTCCAGGAATCAAACCAGCCTACACGCGTTGCCATACCCAGACCTAAACCAAACAGAAGTAACATAACCGTAAAAGGCAGCGGACTTTTTCGTAAAAAATGCCTTACGGCAGCACCAATGATCAAGGCGATAATAATGAAAAACAACGATGATAAATCGAGGCCATGTTCTCCCTCATCATGAACTTCCTGATCAGTATGTTCTTCAGCTCCGTGTTGTACAACTTCAGTCTTATCCTTTTCCTGATCCTTGTTGTGTTCCTGGCTGTAACCGGAATATGAGAAGCCTATAAACAAACAAAAAATTAAAGGGAGAAATAACTTAAATGAAATGATCCTTTTTGCTTTCATGGGTGAAATAATTTTTTCCAAGGTACTAAATTGATTTGATTTTTT
>DAOVQI010000159.1 GCA_030628785.1 Bacteroidota bacterium | reverse complement strand
TTTTTTCGTTTAATTTCTTTACTTTTGTTTTCCATGAGGTTCCTTATTTTAATTAATAGTTTTTGTTATCAGAAAACAATATTAATAAAATCTTAAGGAACCTCTCTTTTAAAAATTTCAACTAACTTTTATACGATACCCGCTGATGACGCTGATATTGCGAATAATCACGGATAAAAGCATGAAATATCAGCGCAAATCAGTTAAATTCGTATATATTTAGTTATCTATGAAATATTTATTTAATCAATACTCAATCCTTACTGTTATTATAACTTTAGTTATATCAGGTTCATGTACAAATAGTCCAAACGAAACTGAAAAAACCGTTGTTTTATCTTCAAAAACTTCTATACCACCCTCAGAGGACTCAAAATTTACAGGTATTTACAAAAGTTATCATACTGATGGCTATCTCTACTCGGAAATAAAATTTGAAAATGGATTAAAACACGGGCTATCTAAAAGATATTATCCTGACGGGAAACTGCATTCTGAAATTTATTACGAAAACGGGAAAAAAGTTAATTTGTCCAAATGGTTTTATACAAGCGGAGAGGTATACCGGGCTACACCCTATAAAAATGGAAAAATTGATGGAATACAGAAGAAATTTTTCAGGGATGGAACCCTTCAGGCTGAAATACCTTATGAAAACGGAAACAGGAAAATAGGATTAAAAGAGTATGACAAATATGGTGATCTTCTGAAATCGTATCCAAAAATAGTATTTACTGCCACTGACAATACTCAAATAAATCGCATATATCTGCTAAGATGCTCACTTTCAAACAAATCAAGTAAAGTTAATTTTTATCTCGGAGAACTAAATGACAGTATTTTTGTCGTTGACGAAAAGAATTATTTATTGACTAAAAATGGAATTGCTGAAATAAAATTCATACAAAAGCCCGGATCTACAGGAAACAGAGTCGTCAGGGTTATTGCAGTTTATAATACACGAACGGTAAATAAGAAAATCCTGCTGGGTAAATTTTCTCTCCCTTATTCGAACTTATTTCATTAAGAATTAATAGTTTAACTCTTATATATATGATTATAAAATCAGCCCAATATAATTGTAGCAGTACAAGCATTGAGCAATGCCCTAAACCGGTAATGCCTGAATATGCTTTTATTGGCAGGTCAAATGTTGGAAAATCCTCTTTGATAAATATGATCTTAAGCAGGAAGGGGATAGCAAAAACTTCCCGGACCCCCGGAAAGACTCAATTAATAAACCATTTTTTTATTAATAATGAATGGTATCTGGTAGATCTTCCCGGCTATGGGTTTGTCAAAACAGCATACGACAAAAAAAAACAGTGGAATAAAATTATTCAGGAATATATTCTCAAAAGAGAAAATTTATTATGTTTATTTGTTCTGATTGACTCTCGTCATTCCCCCTTGAAAAACGATATACGATTTATGGAGTTTCTGGGCAAAAATCAGATACCATTTGTAATCGTTTTTACCAAGACAGATAAATTATACGCTTATGCGCTAGAGAAAAATATACTAAATTATAAAAAGGAAATGTTAACGTTTTGGGAAACCCTGCCTCAAATTTTCATAACCTCTGCAACCAGGAGAACAGGGAAAAAAGCATTGCTTGATTTTATCGAAGAAACAATGGAATATTGGAACGTTTGAGCGAACTTGAGAGCGAAAACCTCATGAGCAGGTTGTGGGAAGGACCGTGGGAGCGAATAATCCCTATCGGGGTTTATTTGGTTGATTTCAATTGGAAACGAAATAATTATCATTCCATAGCCCAACCATTTATGGTTGGGATTAAATATTGAACAATGCGTGATTAAGGACGTTTACGTCCTTATTTATTATTAAGGGCGTAAACGCCCTGTAAGTTAATAAATTGCTTCCAAAACCCAGACGTAAACGTCTGGGCTATTGAACTTTATTTTACTTAACCCCATTATTAACCATAGGGCTATTTATCCTTAATTTATTCAACCCCAGACGTAAACGTCCGGGCTATTTTCCCTTTCAATTTTTCTGAAGATCTTCAATAACTTATCAGTCGTTAACCACTTAGCGGACTATTAAAGCGTCAATTGCCAATTGACACGACACTAGCTAGTAATAAAATTAGTTAATATTGTTAAATAAGTCGCAGGATATTCATAAATTTACCAATCTCAAAATTTCATTTTTTCAACTCTAATTTATGGTGGTATGGACGTTAAAGCTCCTCTGAAATTTTTTTCCGGAAGATCTTCCAGGTATCTGGCAACAAAAATCACAAAAAGTTTTGGCGTAGAACTTGGTAAAAGTTCTGTACAGGAATTCAGTGATGGGGAATTTCAGCCATCTTTTGAAGAATCTGTCAGGGGATGTAGCGTATTTATTATCCAATCAACTTTCCCACCAACTGATAATATATTTGAACTTCTATTAATGATAGATGCGGCAAAAAGGGCTTCAGCGTACAATGTTGTAGCTGTTATGCCTTATTTTGGTTTTGCCCGGCAGGACCGTAAAGATAAGCCAAGGGTTTCTATTGGGGCCAAGCTAGTAACCGATTTGCTTTCTGCTGCAGGTGTTGACCGTGTTATGACAATGGACCTGCATGCTGACCAAATACAAGGGTTTTTTAATGTACCTGTTGATCATATTTATGCTTCTTCCATATTTGTTCCATATATAAAAAGTCTTAACCTCGAGAATCTTGTTATTGCAGCACCTGATATGGGAGGCACAAAAAGGGCTAATGCTTACTCGCGGTTTTTGAATTGCGAAATGGTGATTTGTTATAAACTCAGAAAGAAAGCAAACTATGTTGGCGAAATAAAGGTTATTGGAGAAGTGAAAGACAGAAATATTGTTATTGTCGATGATATGATCGATACAGCAAGAACCATTTCTCTTGTGTCTGAAATGATGATGGAGCAGGGTGCCAGAAGTGTTCGGGTATTTGCCACTCATCCGGTTTTATCCGGACCTGCATATGAGAGCATTAAGAATTCACAGATCACTGAAGTGGTGGTAACCGACTCTATTCCATTGAAAAAAGAATCAAATAAAATACATGTCCTCACAATTGCAGAAGTTTTCGCCGATGTCATAAACAAAGTATATAACTACCAGTCGATAAGTTCTAGTTTTATCGTTTAAAGTTATTATATTTGCACCCCTAAAATAAAAACTGAAATATCCATGTGTGATGGGAAGTCAGGTGAGTATATGTGAATCAAATGATTATCCTGATTTTAAGTAGCACAATCAAAATTTACTTAAATGGAAACAGTTGAATTAAAAGGAGTCCTCAGGAAAGAGGTTGGAAAAAAGTTTTCAAGAAAATTAAGAGAAGAGGAAAAAGTCCCATGCGTAATATATGGCGGAGAGAATGTTAAACATTTTAGTGTACTGGAGAAAGAGGTAAAAAGCATCATTTATACAGAAAAAGCATATCTGTTAATAATTAACCTCGACGGAGGGGCCTATAATGCAATCCTGCAAGACATTCAATTTCATCCGGTTACTGACCGGATCATACATATGGATTTTATTGAAATCTCAGAGGATAAGCCTGTAACCGTCACACTTCCGATAAAACTAACCGGAGATTCATTAGGAATTAAGGAAGGTGGCCGGTTAAGGCTAAAGCGCAGAGGTTTGAGAGTAAAAGGGTATCCAAAAGACTTACCAGATTATCTTGAAATTGATATTACCAACCTTGAAATTGGACAATCGATAAAGATTGGTGAATTATCCTATGAAAACCTGGAAATTTTAGATCCACCCAGACCAATGGTCGTAGCTATTGTTTCTTCACGACTTATTGCAAAAGGCATGAAAGCAGCTATTGAAGCTGAAGAAAAAGCAGCCGCAGAAATTATTGAGGAAGTGCCTGCAGAAGAAGCACTGGAAGCTCCTGCTGAAACACCACCTGAGGCGGAGGAAGCACCTTCAAAGGAAGATACAACTCAGGAAGGCTAGAAAAATTTGAGTTTTGAAATATCTTGTAGTCGGTTTAGGTAATATTGGAGAAAAATATCACACTACACGTCATAATATCGGCTTTATAATATTGGACGCCTTAGTACAAGCATCCAATATTGTTTTTGAGGATAAACGATACGGGTTCGTTGCCGAATATAAATATAAAGGCAGAAAAATCATTCTGTTAAAACCAACAACATTTGTGAATCTTAGCGGCAGAGCCGTTAACTATTGGTTGAAAAAGCAAAAAATCCCTGTTGAAAATTTACTGGTGGTCATGGATGATCTATCCTTGCCTTTCGGAATCCTTCGTCTTAGACCTAAAGGTGGGGATGCCGGGCACAACGGATTAATTAATATAACGCAAATACTCGGACATCAGGATTATGCCAGGCTCCGGTTTGGTATTGGAAGCAACTTCCCTCCAAACAGCCAGGTTAATTATGTACTTGGAACCTGGAGTGAAGAAGAAAAAAATAAACTACCTGAACGCATTGAAGTTGCTATGGAAATCATTAAATCGTTTGGGACAATAGGGGTCGATAGAACAATGAACCTTTATAACAATCGGTAATAAAAAATGTCAGAAGAAAGCCTGGTAAGAATCGACAAATGGTTATGGGCTGTGAGAATTTTTAAAACCCGCAATCAGGCAACAACTGCATGTAAAAAAGGGAAGATACTTATTAAGAACAAACCGGTAAAACCATCACGGATCATCGATATTGATGATATTGTTGTAATAAAGAAACTTCCGGTAGTTTATACATACCGGGTCAAGGAATTACTTGAGAAAAGAGTTGCAGCCAGGCAGGTAAATCAATATATTGAAAACCTGACATCAGACGAAGAATTAAAAAAACTGAAAATCCGGCAGATGCAAAATTTTATTATAAGGGAAAAAGGTATGGGAAGACCTACAAAAAAGCAAAGAAGAACATTAGACCGGCTGAAAAACTAATTTTTTTGCACTTCACGGAATACTCTCATGAAATTACCACCCCAAATTTTTTCAATTTCTTTTGTAGTATAACCACGTTGAATCAGTTCACTTGTTATATTTTTAATTTGGCTTACATCATAACAATCCTTTAACGCTCCTCCTCCGTCAAAATCCGTTCCGATTCCGACATAATCGATACCTGCCACATCTACAATATGATCGATGTGATCAATCATATCGGAGATTGCCGCAAGTTTAGGTGGGAATTTCTTATTAACAGCAGCCCATCCCTTCCTGGCCTGATCCATTTCTTCATCAGTCAGATCATTAAAGCTCCCGTACTTCTCCTGTAGTGCCTGCATTGCAGAATCTCTTTCAGGGTAAGGATCAGAGGGTTTAATAAAGGAGCTCACAAAACAAACCTGAATAACCCCGCCATTTTCAGCTAATTTCTTTAACATATCGTCAGTAAGGTTTCGCGGCCTATCGCAAATTGCCCTGGCGCACGAATGGGATGCAATAACCGGTGCTTCGGAAACCTCTAACACATCGTAAAAGGTTTTATCAGAAATATGGGATACATCAACGATCATACCGAGTTTGTTCATTTCTGCCACTACTTTCCTTCCAAAGTCGCTTAACCCATTATGTTCCGGTCCATTCCGGTCAGTAGAAGAATCGCAAATATCATTATTCCGGGTATGACAGAGTGTGATATACCGTGCGCCTAAATCGTAAAATTCTTTAATGTTTGCCAGATCATTCCCAATAGGATACCCATTTTCAACGCCAATATAAACAGCCCTTTTCCCACCTTTTTCGATTTCATATGCATCATCCGGATTAAGGGCTATCCCGGCAAGAGATGAATGTTTATTCACTGTATTGAGAATGGCATCGAAGGTTGCTAAAGCCATTTCCCGGGCTCTTTTATTTCCTTCAGGAGTACGCTCTCCCTGACTGATAAAAACTGCAAAAAACATGGCATCCATTCCACCTTCTTTCATTCTTATAAAATCAACCTTCCCCCCTCCTTCATGCGGATCATTTCGTTTTCCCATATCGAAATCCGAACGTAAAAGCCACATAGGTGTATCGCAATGAGTATCCACCGTAAGTACCTGATCATGGATTTTTTCAACTTTTTTTGCCAGGCGGTTTTCTGTGGTTTGGCAATTATTCATCAAAAAACCGGTTAAGAAGAATATTGCAATAAAAATCAATCGTAGACTTTTCATATAAAAATCAATTTTGAAAATTTAATGAATTGGTTTTAAAAGTAAGGATTCTTTTTAACTCTTGGTGTCCTCTCGGACCTTTTTTAAAACACAATTCTAATCTTTAGTCGGCAATCCTCAGTCGGCAATCTTCAGTCGGTAGTCTACAATCTGCAGTCTACAGTCACCAGTCCACAGTCGGCAGTCTACAGTCGGCAGTCCACAGTCGGCAGTCTCCCCGCCCGAATGACTTCGTTCTGGCGGGCGGTTCGTCATTATATTTAAGGAAGATTGAGGCTTTTTAACATAAAAAGATTTATAAAGAAACGAATTTGCGAGGAACGGAGTGACGAAGCAAACTGCTTAAGTTTAAATTAGTAGATTAATAAAATTAATTTTACACATTACGGTAATCCGTGAAAGATTGCTTCTCCGCCAGCCCTGTGAAATACTTGCCCAGTGGAATGTTCTTGAAGATCTTCAGAAAAATTGAAAGGGAAAATAGTCCTATGGTTAATAATAGGATTAAGTAAAATAAAGTTCAGTAGCCCAGACGTTTACGTCTGGGGTTTAAAAATATTTTAATAACTTACAGGGCGTTTACGCCCTTAATAAACTGAGTTTTTTCTGTTTCTCCATCTCAAGTGCAAAAAGTCAGGGATTATATCAAGAACTAGGAAGAACATCATCGAAAAATGACTTACATGGAAGAAGTTGAAAAATTTATGGATGCATATGGAATTCAATTTAAGAAATAAGGACGTAAACGTCCTTAATCACGCATTGTTCAATATTTAATCCCAACCATAAATGGTTGGGCTATGGAATGATAATAATTTCGTTTCCAATTGAAATCAAGCGAGAGGTTAGTGTGAGGGATAGTGCGGTTGTAAGGGGTGTTTCAGTTGAATTACCAAAATAATTTCACAAATGATTTTAATTGTTAATTTCTCTAATCATAAAAAATAAAAAGGCTACAGATCGTCATCAAGCCGATAAAAAAAATAGCGCCGCCTGTTATTCTATTTAGCCAAAACAATCTTCTTAGTCTAAACCTGGACCTGGACCTGAACATATTAATGACTGTACTTAGGATAAACCACGAGAATGTTGTACCAATAAATATACCTCCGATAACT
>DAOVQI010000317.1 GCA_030628785.1 Bacteroidota bacterium | reverse complement strand
TTGGCTTTTCCGGTAAACGTCCTTTTCTTAATGAACTTCTTATATTTAATCTGTCAATTTCTTCTCCGTTTTCAGATATGAGATCAATAGCTATTCCGGCTACTATGCCTTGCTTTTTAGTTTCTCCGTTTTCGTCAGGAGAATCTAATAAACCACCGAAGTTTATTCGTTGAACAAATTCTATGGTTGGGTAATCTTTCTGCAGGTTATTTATTAAATTATTTACTTCTATTAGTGCAAGATCATTGGGTACCTGATTTTTATTTTCAGCATAGGCACGAGTCATTATTTTTACATGGCCTGAAGTATATTTTGCTGAAAATTCAATCATATCACCCAAAACACCTGTGATATAACAAAACAATAGTACAGTAAGTGAAACACCTGCTGTTACAACCAGAATAGGTAGTAAACTGCGATTCCGGTCTCTTAATAATCCTTTAAATAAAAAACGTATCATTGTATTTTTCCTTTTATAGCGTCAGTTGGATTCATTTTAGAAATTTTACGGGCAGGCATATAACTTACAATTGTAGTAATAATTAAAACAAGTAAAACTGTTGTAAGGATAAGTCCTGCTCCATAAATCGGGAAAATGGTTTCAGCAATGGTTATTCCAAAATCATCAGTACCGGCTGGCATTGTAAAACCTAAATTCATTTGCCATAATAAAAATGGAATACCATAAATTGCACCAATTATTACAGCTAATATTGCATGCATAGCTCCTTCCACGGTAAACAAGCTTACTACTTGTCGTCTGGTCATTCCCATGGCAATATATGTTCCAATTTCTTTTTGTCTTCTGAAAATGGATAGCACTTGTGTATCAAAAATTGCTAGCATGGCTAGTAAAAGCAGTATGACATAAATGAATGATCCCCCAACTTTTTTCATTTTCATCATCTCATTCATTTCAGTCATTAAGAAATCATAGTCTTTATATTCCCATCCTGAAACCGCTTCACCCATTTCAAAATCCTCTCTAATGATAAACATAGTAGCTTCGTCAGGTGCCTGCATCATTTCCCGGAGCTTTTCGATATGGATATACATTTGTCCGGCATCTACATTAGGAACATTGCAATTAAAAACCTTTGCGATTTTCACTTCAGCTGCATCAAAAGTTCTATTTACATCTCTCCATCTAATTGTTGTTACATCGCCTTCTTGCAGTTTACAGTTTTTTGCCATTCTTCTACCAATAACAACAGGTATTTCTTCCGATTCAATGTTCAATTCAGCGCTTGGTATCGCAATAACTTTTTGATCAGGACTAATTCCTTTCAGAAGCATACTTTGAATTCTTCCATCAGGATAAACACTACCCTGAGTAATTAATACTGGTGTTACAATTCCATCAGAGGTAGCTTTCTTTAAAGGTTCAGGTATTTTAGAATGACTTTCCTCTAAGGTGAAGAAATCATAAGGATCGTAATTCTGGTGCCAGTATTGTCCGTTTCCCACTTCCCAGGCTTGCATATCTCTATTTGCCTGGTAATTCCATCCGTCAAGAATTCCATAATGCCAGATCATCATGAACAGGACAAATGCCAATACAATTACATTAAGCCAGGTTCGTAAGCCTGCACCAACCAGGTTTCGCCAGGCTAATTTTAATGATAACATAATTTTGTCCTCCTTAATTAATTGGTTATAATGTCATCAGCAGTTACTTTACCATCTTCAAGAAGAATTTTTCTTTTTAAATACTTGATTACTTTATCATCGTGAGTGGCAAAAATGAACGTAGTCTGCAAATCTTTATTAAGATTTTCCATGGTTTGAAGAATGTGATGTGAATTTTCTGAATCAAGATTTGCAGTTGGTTCATCGGCTAACACCAATTCAGGTTTTTTCACCATTGCTCTTGCAATAGCAACACGCTGACATTCACCACCGGAAAGTTGAGCCGGCCTTGATTTTACCTTATCTGCTATTCCAACCCAGTCCAGTGCATCCATTACTGCTTTTTTACGCTCTGATCTGCTTATATTTAATAATAATAGCGGAAACTCAACGTTTTCAAAAACAGTGTATACAGGTAATAAATTATAGGTTTGAAATATAAAACCCATATGTTGCCTGCGCAAAACAGCGGCCTTTTTAGTTGACAGTTTACCAACTTCCTGGCCAAGTACATTTGCATTTCCTTCAGTAGGAGAGTCCAATGTGCCAATAATATTTAAAAGCGTTGTTTTTCCTGAACCACTTGGCCCTACAACACCGGCAAATTGTCCTTTACCAAAGGTAAGATCAATACCATTCAGGGCAGTAAAATGACCTTTCCCTATAGGAAAGCGTTTTATTAATCCCGAAATGGTGACGATTGAATTTTGTTCCATCATTTCTTCCTTTTTGGTGCTTGTTATTTGTTATTTGTTATTTACACTCCATATCTTCAGTGACGCAGGAGAATTTTGACTGCAGCCTTGTTGTATTAAGTATTAATGATTAAATACAGCCATTAAATATAATCCTTTCCCGGAAAAAAAAGTATTTTCCCGGAGGTTCTGGTAGATCTGAAATTTATCCGGATTCCAGAAGCCCATTACATACAGGCTACAATTATCAAACTGCCACTGCCAGTTAAGGAACCGGTACATGTCTTTGTTATCCCAGTCGTAATATATAATAGCTGTAATGTTAAGTAAGATGCTTAAGGGATAATTTAATGATAATGCTGAAAAAGAGACGCCTTCTCCTTCTCCAAAGGCTTTATCAGAAACATCAAATACAAAGAATTCATTCATTACATTCAAGCCATTTCCCAAATTAAAGGTATAATCCCATCCCAGATTAACAAACCTTTTGTATACATTTTCAGTAAGATCAAGATCCTGGTGGATGAATACTCCTTCGAACCATAATCCAATCCCTATATCCCATTTGCCATCCAGTCCGAACCTGTTTTCCGGAACGAGATCTTTCGAGGAGACAGGTTCAGTAAAGTTAACATTTTCAAGGTTGGCCTGTCTGTGGTGCCAGGTAGCTGCAATTTCTCCGGTGTATAAAGGAACCTGGACACGACCACCGTATTCAACCTTTTTTTTGTGTGATGGAATGAATTCCCAACCTTTGGTATCTTTATTACCAACCAGCCCCCAAAGCCATATATTGGAATTGTTAAGAAAATAGTAACGTGTCAGAACACCGTAAACACCATCGGTCAACTGCAGAGGATCACGCGGATCGATACGGTCGAACCACATTAAAGGCCTCAGAAAAGTTGCAGAACCAAAGTTAATCTTCTGAAGACCGGCACGTACTTCAAAACGTGGGGTTGTAAAACGCAACCACATTCTGTATGGTTTTATTTTGCCTCCGGTATTAATACTGTCAAACGGATAAATGTCTCCTGAACCATATGAATTGAAGGATAATTCGGAATCAAAACTAAATTTTTCCTGAATATTTTTCTCCACGGAAAGCTCCGGGATATAACGAAGCCCGATTTGAGATTGAAAGGATTGTCCCGGGTTTGTCACCATCCACCCTGCCAGTTGTCCGGATAGTTCAACCTGTTGTGATAATCCTTGCGAATACTTTAATAGTAAAACAAAGGTTAACAGGAAAATAATTCTAAAACCATACATTTCTTTGTTTTTTAGCTCAATTACTCCCTTCGGTCATGAGAACGCCACGATAACCATCGGGGCTAAGTTCGACTTTACATTTTCATTTCGCCTTCGGCTCATGAAAGTGTAGTCTCATTGATTTTAGTCATTTCTTTCATGTGGTAATATCCCGTAAAAAAAGAAATTTGTTAATTCCATAACTATATCCTGAGGTGTTTCATATAATTTTGCCAATTCTTCATCCTTCGCCATGCTCATCATTTGATTTAGAAAATATAAAATAAATTCCGGCTTAATGGTTTGTCGGATATCTCCCCGTTTCTGTGCATCGATGTAATCGTTAAGTATTATTTGGATAGTGTCATGAATTTTTTGATTGAGGAAATCCAGCAATTCCGGATCGGCATTTTTATAGTAATCTGCATAAAATGCCTGACTTATCTCATCGGTTTGTTCCATTTTTAATTGAATGGATTGTTTTACTTTTTCAGAAAATGAAACATCCTGACTCATTATGTT
>DAOVQI010000397.1 GCA_030628785.1 Bacteroidota bacterium | reverse complement strand
CGGTGACTATGCCGATAATTATTTCAAACTGGCAGATAAACTGGAAGAATTATTCAAACGAAAAATAGACCTGACAACGGTAAACTCATTATCAAATCCATACTTTATAAAATCATTAGAAAAGACAAAAACAGCCTTATATGCTTGATAAAGTTAAAAAATTCCTTTACGATATTCATCTTTCATCCTTCCTTTGCTGCCTCCATGCCCCATGCTCTATCCGAAATAAAATGACGAACCGCCCGCCCGCCCGAAGTCATTCGGGCAGGGAGCTTCGTCCTACTGCCTGCTGCCCCTTCTCCCAGTCTCCTCTTCGCCCGTTCTCCCTATTAATCCCCGGTTTTCAGATTCACTTTAAAGGCAGCCTTATAACCCCTTATGCTCCCATCAAAATCATAAACTTCGTATCCCAGCATGATGGAATGTACTATTTTTTTCATGGTGAAACTTTCCTTATCAAAATACCAGTCTTCAATAAATTGAATCTTTGCAATTCTTGAACGGTCAAACTCTTCATCTTCCTCAAGTTCCCTGATTTCCTTTACGGTAATTGGTTTGTCAGTCAGGTAATCTATTGCTGTAACTTTCTCATTCAAAACGGCATTAAAAATGATATTGACCAGTTTTTCCCTGTCGAGTTTCTCCAGACAACTCTCAATCCAGTCGTCTTCAGGGTTAGGATTTTTAATTACAACGTCATAAGTAATAGGTGCAGCCAATGATGCGTAATCACTGATTGTGATTTCCGTTTCGTTCTTACTTTGGGTTAACCGATCCTTTAAGTGCTTCTTTTCACTGTTTTTGCAGGAGCTAAAAAGAAAGATTAGAATTACGAACAGGCAGGTTAATTTTTTAAAATAATCCTTTTTCATAACATATTGATTTATCGGTTAAATGTGAGTTTCTTTCCTTTCCGGGATTCATCAAAACGTCCGTTTTCAAAAACCAGATGCCCGTTAACAATAGTATGGCTCACTTTAGCGTGAAGTGTTTGCCCCTCCAGGGGAGACCATCCGCATTTATACAGTATATTATCTTTGTTTATTTTCCAGGGGTTATCCGGGTCAACGATAACCAGATCAGCCCAGTATCCTTCCCGAATATATCCTCTTTTATCGATGCGAAATATATCAGCCGGTGTATGACACATTTTTTCAACAATTTTTTCCAGAGAGATTTTTCCTTTATGGTAAAATTCCAGCATAGCATGGAGGGAATGTTGAATCATCGGGCCTCCTGAAGGAGCTTCAAAATAGTTTTTTTGTTTTTCTTCAAGTGTGTGTGGTGCGTGATCAGTTGCTATTATGTCGATGAAATTATGAAGAACACCGGCAAATAAACCTTCCCTGTCTTCAGCCTTCTTAATTGCCGGATTCCATTTTATTAAGCTCCCGGATGTGTCATAATCTCCTTCGTCAAACCACAGGTGATGAACACATACTTCACAAGTGATCCGTTTTTCTTCCGGAGGCAATGTATTATCGAAAAGATCGAGTTCACGGGCAGTTGATAAATGAAGGACATGTAATCTTGTATTGTATTTCCTTGCCAGGTTTACTGCATACGAAGAAGATTTGTAACAAGCTTCCTCACTCCGGATCAGGGGATGATATTTAAAGGGCAGGTTCAGACCATATTTTTGTTTATAATGACGGATATTATCCCGGATGGTTTGTTCATCTTCACAATGTGTGGCTACCAGGAGTGGCGCTTCTGAAAATATATTTCGTAATGTGTTCTCGTTGTCAACCAACATATTTCCGGTGGAAGATCCTATAAAGACTTTAATACCACAAA
This sequence comes from Bacteroidota bacterium, assembly GCA_030628785.1. Classification (GTDB taxonomy): domain Bacteria; phylum Bacteroidota; class Bacteroidia; order Bacteroidales; family VadinHA17; genus CAZEWS01. Next base: position 1,218 of record DAOVQI010000397.1, on the reverse strand, counting down.
CTGTACAGGGATCGGTTTTTAGAAGTTCTTTCAGGTTATCATTGGTGGCGCCTATGTATAAAGAGTAATTGACAAGAGATTTTTCTGATGCAATGCTAAACTTCTCTTTTAATGCTTGTTGGGTAGTGGTTTGTGGCACCGTATTTGGCATTTCCATTATGGTGGTTACACCACCGGCTACAGCAGCTTTTGATTCTGAGTAAATATCTCCTTTATGAGTGAATCCGGGTTCCCTGAAATGAACATGGTCATCTATTATTCCCGGCAAAACAATTTTTTGTCTGGCGTTAATAATTTTTGCCTGGGCTAATATTTTTTCTGGTACCGGACCGGTAAAGATTTTATTGATCTTACCGTCTTTTAGCAGGATGCTGCCCTGGTATTGTTTGCCTTCATTTATCAGTTTGCCATCTTTTATAAGGATGGATTTCATTTAATTTTTTTGTTACTTAAATTATCAGGAGTTCAAAGTTCAAAGTTTAAAGTTCTTAAAATTTTTAATAATAATTCTTAAAAATAATTTATGGCTTTTTAAATTTATAGTATAATCTATAACTGTTTAACTTTGAACCTTAAACATGGAACTCTAAACTCCTGCCTGGACCGGGTGAAGCGAGTTCACGTATGTAATTATGAAAGAGAAAAGGTAAAAGTACTTAAACCAGCACCCGGGAACCAGTACCCAGCATCTGGCCATTAATCCCGATATGCTCGTACCTCACTATCGGGATCTTTCCCGAAAATTCGGAACTTCGACATATAACAGTTAACATATAACTTATAATATTTTACAACATTCTGTTTCTGTTCCTTCCAATACACTGATTAGCCACAAAAATTTCAGGCAATTTAGGCATTTTACATTTTAGGCATTTCTTTCTTTAGGCACTTTAAACTTTAGTCACTTTAGGCACTTCTTTCTTTAGGCATTTCTTCTCGTTCGTATTTTCTGAAAAAACTGTTCCACTTCATAATAATCACCCCCCAAAGTGCTTCATTAAATATTCCTCCACTCATTTTGGAGGTTCCATATTTTCTATCAGTAAAAACGATAGGTATTTCCCGGATTTTAAAACCGAATTTCCATGTGGTGAATTTCATTTCAATCTGGAAGGCATAACCTTTCAAATTGATTTTATCCAGATCAATGGTTTCAAGAACTTTTCTTTTATAACACTTAAAACCGGCTGTAGTATCTTTGATATTCATACCGGTAAT
>DAOVQI010000108.1 GCA_030628785.1 Bacteroidota bacterium | reverse complement strand
CTCGTTCAGTCACCAAAACTGAACTTGATTTAAGCCGTCAAAGCGAAGGAATTGAAAGGTTTGAATCGTCGTATGTTGCACGCGCTATTGTCAGGAGTGCCATTTCCTTTACCAGTTTCCTGCAATGGGTTTTTTCCATTTCAGTACAAAAAAGAATAAACAAACGCTTCGACAGAAGAACATATGAAAAAATAAGAAAAGAGAAAGGGATATCTTTTGACCTTGTTCGGGCCAGTGTAAACCTGACTGTTGCCAGTATCCTGATTGCCATTGGCACTTCACTAAAACTTCCATTGTCAACCACTTATGTTACGTTTATGGTAGCCATGGGAACTTCCCTGGCCGACCGGGCATGGGGAAGAGAAAGCGGAGTATACCGGATAACGGGTGTGGTAACCATTATTGGGGGATGGTTTTTTACGGCATTGGGTGCATTTACTTTCTCTTTCCTCGCTGCACTCTTCATTTATTGGGCAGGATTAATTGGAATCGTTATTCTTCTTGCTTTCGCAATTTTCTTTGTTTTCAAAGCCCAATCTATACATAAAGAACGTGATAAAAAAAAGAAACGTACTGAAGAAAAATTTATAGCCGTTGCAGAACTAAAGGGTGAAGGAATTACTCATTCATGCAGAGACAACGTATCTGCAATAATCATTTCATTATCAAAATTATATTATCTCGTTATTACAGGCTTAAAAAACGAGGACAGGAAATTGCTCAAAAAAACCATAAAAGATATTAAAGACCTGAATTTGCAAACAAAGGATCTGAAAAATAATGTGTATTCCATATTGAAAGGATTAGATGATGCTACAATGGAAGCGGGACAATATTATGTCCAGGTACTGGATTATCTGAGGGAAGCTGCACATTGTTTAACCTATCTGTCAGAGCCAATTTTTAAACATATCGATAACAACCATAAACCATTAAGAACTGTGCAGAAAAACTATCTGACGGCCCTGAATGAAGAAATTTCCACTTTTTTCAACTTCATTCTCGATACGGTTAAAAAAGATAAATTTGATGCTATCGATGAAATTGTTGAAAAACAACAACTGATATTGGATCAGTTAAAGAAACTAAGGAAAAAACAGGTAAAAATGATCCGGAAAGAAGAGGCAGGAACCAGGATCAGCTTATTATATTTCAATACCTTAGGTGAGACAAAAAATCTGGTTCTTAATACCGTAAATATTCTGAAAGCGCAGCGTGATTTTATCAATCAGGTCGAAAAAAAATTTTAGTATGAAACGATCAGTTGTGTATTCCTTATCCAGCCTAATAATCTTGCTGGTATTTTCAATAATTGGATTTTCACAGGACAGCACAATCTTCCAGCCTCACGGAAAAGCGTTTGCGAAAGTTTTTACTAATTTTCATTCAGAACTATCCGGAAATCAGCATCAATCTGCTTTTGAAGTCACAAGGGTTTATCTTGGATACGAGTCGGAAATGCATAAGAACTTTTCAGGAATTGTTAAAATTGATATAGGAAGGCCGGATGATGGAGGTCGGAATTCTTCCCTTAGACAATACGCCTACTTTAAAAATGCCGGGATAACCTTTAAGAATGGGAAGTTTATCTGTCGATTCGGTTTAATCGATACAAAACAATTTATCATCCAGGAAAAAATATGGGGGCACAGATACCTTTTTAAATCTTTCCAGGATGAATATAAATTAGGCGTCAAAGCCGATATGGGCACAATTGTGGAATATAGGTTTAACTCCATGCTTGGTGCAGACCTGTCTATAATGAATGGTGAAGGGTATAAGAAACTTCAGTTAGACAATAGTTTTAGGACCGGACTTGGCCTTAATTTTTACCCGTCTGCCGAATGGACAATACGGCTATATTTTGATTATTTGGAAAAATCGGTAGTTCAAAATTTAGTAACAACATTTGTAGGATATAAAAATAAACAAATCACAGCAGGATTGGAATATAATTACAAAACTAATTTTGAATTTTTTGATAATCAGAATATTATGGGCTATTCAGCTTATGTTTCTTATGATATTAATGACAGATTCCAACTTTTCGGACGATATGACAGGCTCTATTCCAATACATTGCCCAATGAGGAATTCAGTTGGCATTATGATAATGATGGGAGTACCATCATTGGAGGTGTTCAGTTCAGTCCGATCAAACAAATCAAAATTGCAGTCAATTACCAGGGATGGCATCCTATTTCAAACGATATTTCCAGCAGATCCTATCTTTATATAAATATGGGAATAAATCTTTAGTCCAAACCAAAGAGGCACAGCCAATTTAACATGACCACGCCCTTAGTGTCTTAATTCTAATATTCGTGTAATTTTTGGCAGAAAATCACAAAATACAAATCACAAAAATCAAATAAATACCGTTTAATATTCCTAATCTGATTGGTGCTCTTTCCTCAGAAGGTCATTTATCGTTTTAACCGGGTTAAATGTGATAATGGGTACTTCAACAAATATGGTATTCCAGTCAGACATTGCACCGTTCCATAATCCTGGCAATTCCTGGGCCTTCAAATCTCTCCCGTCCTTTGACTTAACGGAGATGAAGCCAGTGTTGGGATCCCTGAACTCCAATAGATTAAATTTATCACCCTGGTAGTCTTTTATACTACACACCAGATCAACCGGATTAAAATGGGTTGATTGATCGAATATTAATTTCTGCTCCGAATTATCAAGGTTTATCTGAGACGATTCAACTATTTGCAACGATGCGGTTCCATCAATATTCCTTGCCCAGAAAGGACCGCCACCGGGTTCCCCCTCATTCTTCACCATACCGCAAACCCTGATGGGCATGTTTAGTTTTTTCCTCAAGTAAGACAGTGTTTCCTCTCTGGGCCAGGTCCTGTATCCTTCAGGCGGAACAACACACAATTCCTTTTCCAGGAAATGGTTCAATTCTTCAATCAAACTATCTTCCATCATTTCCTTTTCGCCAAGTAATTTTAAATAACGAAAGATTCTTTCCTGAAATGTCATTAATACTCCGGCTAAAGCTTTTTTACATAGAGTGGTAGTCTCTTTTAAACGATCGGGAACAACATTATCGATGTTTTTAATGAAGATAATATCCGAATCTATTTCATTCAGGTTTTCCAATAATGCTCCATGACCACCCGGGCGGAAAAGAACTGAACCGTCCTTTTCCCTGAAAGGATTATTATTCAAATCAACTGCCATGGTATCGGTTGAAGTCTTTTGAACTGAAAAATTGATAAGGTATCGAACATTATATTTTTTCTCATAAAAAAACCTGACTTCATCCACTTTCTTATTAAAAGCCTCCATATGCTCAGGTGAAACGGTAAAATGGAGAGACACAACCCCTTTTTCATCACAGCCGTATAATGCTCCTTCCACCAAATGTTCCTCAAAAGAAGTTCTGGATCCCTCCGGATAGAAATGAAACTTTAATAATGCTTTCGGCAGGTTTCCATAGTTCATACCTCCCTCATTCAGAAATGCGTCAAGGATCTCTGTTTGCCGGAATACATCCTGAATTGTTTCAATCTCTGTATTTTTTTTCTTTAACATACTGGCCAAATCATCATAAAAAGCAAAAGAACCAAGCTGTTCAAAAAACTCATCTACAGATGTATTTGCTTCAGATCCAGCTTGGCTAGTAATCGCTTTCCGGCTCTTGATTTCGTTATAATACTCAAATAAGGCTTTAAACATCCTTGTTGCAGCACCCGATGCGGGAACAAACTTTAGTATCACCAGACCCTCCTTCCCACTATCATACTTTTGCTGATAAATATATGCTTTTTTTTCAGGAATTTCCAGAATGCCATCATCGGTTATAGCTGGTTTAATGATAGTAAGGAAAGGGAACCCTTTTCTGAAATTCGACAACTGCTGCCGGATTGTTTCAAGTGTAATTCCTTTTTCTCTGAATTGAACAAGGTCTTTTTCAGCAAACATAGATTTCATTTTATTTGAGCGCAATAAAACGTATCTTATAAAAGGCTAAGGTTTACCCTGTGAAATACTGCTCCGCAGTAGTGTCTCCGCCACTATTTCACAGGGCAAGGGCTAAGGCTAAGGTTTCTAACTGCACATTTTAATCTTTTAGTCTTTATTCAGACTTATTTTTTTTCATTTATACATATGATATCCTAAAAAGGGGGTATGGCATTTCAATATTTTATCTACATTTTCTTGTACCACATCCCTTATCTTTCCTGTATACCATAATAAATATGCCCCCCAATATAAAAGGAATATCTCCCATAATGTTATTTTGCCTGTATATCATTTTAAATAATAATTTCATAAAACCTTGAAACCTTTTATCTTCATTAGCCTTAGCCTCAGCACGCTGTCGCTGAAGCTTTAGCGTAGGCGCCCTTAGCCTTTGGGAATAACCAATATTAGTATAAAATATCAATCAAATATTGCTTTTTTAATTACTTTGCGAAGCTATGTTCGTTTAACAATTCTTCAGAGCATATTCTCTTCCGGCTTTAAATGCATTAATATTCAAATTCACCATTTCTTCACCTTTTCTGCCAAAGATCTTACCTATTCCGAATTCAAAACTTTCAACCGGAATATCAATGAACGGAGAAGCAGCTCCCAGCATGACAATATTTGAAGATCTGGTTGAGCCTGCCTTTCTGGCAATTTCTTTGGCATCAAGGATTAAGCTATGTGAAATTTTCTCAATTTCTTCTTTAAGCTTTGTTACATCAGGATAGTCAGGAATATTTACCATCGGATTTGAATTGGTTACCAACCACCCCTGATCGGAAAGGTATGGTAAATACCGGAGTGATTCCATGGGTTCAACTGAAAGTATAAGGGTTGCATTACCCAGGGGTATTAAATCAGAAGCTATTTCAGCATCAGAAATCCGGAGGTGAGATTGTACAGCCCCTCCCCTCTGGCTCATACCATGAACTTCAGCCTGTTTGAGATTTAAATCCTGATGTAAAGCAGCCATTCCAATGGTGGCAGCAATAGTTAATATGCCTTGTCCACCAACACCGGCCAGGATAATATCGTTCTTCATGTGAGAATATATTAATTGTAATATGTTAAATGTTATAAGTTAATTGTTATAAGTTAATTGTTATAGATTACGAGTTTCGGGTTCCAAGTTGCGAGCTTTTACCAACCGAAATTCTCCTCCTTGGAAAGGAGGCCTGTCCGGCATTTGACGGAAGTACCCGACCTCCCGAAAGCTTTCGGGAGGAGGGGGAGGTGGTTGATTTTCTTTATCTACCTTTCCATCCCCCGCCAAACACTGTCCCGCCTTCGCATACTATGGCGGGCAGGCAGGTCAAGAAGACCCTGGCAGGTTATTCCCTCACACAAAATCGCCTCGGTTTTCACACTTTACTTTTTACCTTCATTATTCCTGCCAATGCTGCCTCAACTACCACAATTATCCATTATCTTCGTTCTCCGCTGTCTGCGGTCAGCGCTATGCGCTCCATCCCTATGCGCCTTTTGCTCTTTGCGCTATGCTCTCCGCTCTATGTTTTCTGGCAGCAGTCTGAATGCATTCCCTTTCTGCCAGTATTACCGATACACCATGATAGTCCAATTCCTCATTTAGCACCTTTACATTTTTATCATGATATTTTTTTAAAGGTTCAATTTTCCGCAGGTGGACAGGATCAACCCCCAGTCCTTCACAGATGCTTTGTAATCGTCCTGTTGCTGCGGATTCTTGTCCGCCTGTCATACCGGTTGTTAAATTATCAGAAATAATAAGTGTAATCGGGGAATTTTTGATCACTGCATCAAGTAAACCGGTTATTCCTGAGTGAGTAAATGTAGAATCTCCGATAACTGCCACCGAAGGGAACAAACCTGCATCTGCTGCCCCAATGGCCATGGTTACCGAAGCTCCCATATCAACACAGGAATTAATGGCATTGAACGGTGGCAATGCTCCCAGGGTATAGCATCCTATATCGGAAAACACCCGTCCTTCCAGTTTTTCTCCCAATGCCTCAATCAAGGCATTAAAAACATCAATATGTCCACAACCCTTGCACATGCCTGGCGGACGATTTTTAACAACTTCAGGCACTGGTAAACCAATTTCTTGTTCTATTCCAAGCGCTTTACCTACGATATTTGGATTAAGCTCACCATCCCGCGGAATGTCACCACTCAGGCGACCTCTTACCGGTGTGCCCTTTTCCTGGAATCCTTTAAGCATTTCTTCAACACACGGGGCACCATCTTCCAGCACAAGAATTTCTTTGTTTTCATTCGTCATTCTATCTATCATTTTTTTGGGGATAGGATACTGTGAAAGCTTCAAAACGGGATGATTGATGTTACGGCCGGGATAATTTTCCATCAGGTAATTATAGGCAATCCCACATGCAATTATTCCAAGACTCTTATCCTCACCATCATAATATTGATTAAATCCGAAACTATCAGATTCTTCCCCGAAGTTTGGCTGGTTCGCTAACAAGTGCTTATATCTTACCCTGGCAACAGATGGTAGCAAAACAAATTGTTTTGGATCTTCAGGTAAAATAAGATTATTCTGTTCTTTCACGGAAAACCTTTTTACTCCTGCCCTGGAATGTGACAATCGGGTAGTCAACCGTAGCATGACCGGAATTCTATATTTTTCCGATAATTCAAAACCCTTATAGGCCATATCATAGGCTTCCTGCTGATTGCATGGCTCCAGAACGGGTATCAAAGCAAACTTACCATAGAACCTCGAATCCTGTTCATTTTGAGAAGAATGCATCGACGGATCATCAGCCACGGCAACAATCAATCCGCCATTTACTCCGGTAATGGCTGCATTCATGAAGGGATCGGCTGCTACATTTAAACCAACATGCTTCATACAAACCATGGATCTTTTGCCGGCATATGCAAGCCCTAAGGCTGCTTCCATCGCCGTTTTTTCATTGGCTGACCATTTTCTTTTAATATTCCTCTCTGCCGCTTCCTTTGATCTCTGTACATATTCCATTATCTCAGTGGATGGAGTACCCGGATAGCCATAAATACCTGATAATCCAGCATCAATAGCACCCTGGGCTACTGCCTCATCTCCTAAAAGTAATAATTTTTGCATATTTAATTATTTGTTACTAGTTAGAGTCCGTCTATAAAGTCCGAAAGTTTAAATAAAAATTAAAAATCACAAATGACAAGCACCAAAATACAAATAAATAACAAATTACAATTTCGAAATTTCAAAAAATATTTTTTTTGTCATTCAGTTACTACTCGTCAGACCACTACTTCTGCAAGGCGATTAGTTTAGATTTGAAACATTGCAATTATGTTATAGCTTATGTAAAAGGTTAATGCATTATAGTGGTCAGACGAGTTAGACCCATTGGTTTGAATTTTAGTTTGAATTGGAAGGCATAATGTTATTCGTCAGACCACTACTGCTGCCAGGCGATTAGTTTAGATTTGAAACATTGCAATTATGTTATGGTTCATGTAAAAATTAATGCATTTTAGTGGTCAGACGAGTAGGCTGCAAAATTAAAAAAACAACAAGATTATGAAACATAGACTTCTAAAATTAATATCAGCTGCATACTGTAACAACTAATTTTCTCGGTCCTCCGTAATTACGAAATTCGCAGAGGTATATACCCTGCCATGTCCCAAGATTCAGCCGGTGATTCGTTACCGGGATGGTAACGGATTGGCCTATTAATGACGATTTCAGATGGGACGGCATATCATCAGATCCCTCCATTATGTGAGTATAGGCCGGGTCATTTTCAGGGATCAGTTTATTCATAAACGATTCGAAATCATTTCTTACTGAAGGATCTGCATTTTCATTAATGGTTAACCCCGCAGAAGTATGTTTAACCAAAATATTAATGATTCCTTCCTCCGGAAGATCCTTTAATTGATTTTCAATAATGCGGGTGATCAGGTGATAACCCCGTCTGAATTCAGGAAGCCGTATTTCAAACTGTTCAACCATAATGATTAGATTAATTAGCGGTTCTTGTTAATTGTTTCTTTCCTATCAACGCAATTATTCGTTACATTAATTTAATACTCGTCAGACCACTACTGCTGCAAGGCGTTATTTACTCGTCAGACCACTACTACTGTTTAACTTTATGATTAGATTTAAAATATTATGCTAATAAGAACATAGCTTCGCAAATTAATTAAAAAGGTTAATATTATTCAAATGGAACTGCTAAATTTGAATGATTGTAGAATAAGGCTGAGGCTAAGGCTAAGGCTGAGGAAAAAAAGGAATTAAAGAAGAATTATGTTTTAAATACAAAAAATAAACACAAAGTTTAAGGAACAAGTTCAAAATGAAGACATAAAAACCTTAGCCTTAGCCTTAGCCTTAGCCTTTTATAAGATAAGTTTTATTTCATACACATAACTTATTGTAAATCAATAAAAACTTTTGAAATTCCGATACGTTTAAATACTGGTTCCGTACAAAAGTAAAATTAAGAAATAATGTCGTTAATCTGCAACTATTTTGATAAAAAACCAAAATTCCAGTTCCAATCCGAATACTTCTCCTCAACCAGTTCCCGGATCTTTTCTTTATCTTGTTCTGTCAACTCATATAAAGAAGCACCAGGGAAATTATTTAAAATATAATCAAGTATTTTATCCCTGAATTCAATAATATTCAGGTCGGTCTTTAAATGATCTGAAATATTGGTAACCTGGTTGCGCACAGACTTGACTGCCTTGTCATTATATTTAGACGGATCAATTTTTAACACTGAGGTTAAAGCTTCAATATTGGAAGAAAACAAAAGGGTTCCATGATGTAATACCCTGGTTTT
>DAOVQI010000066.1 GCA_030628785.1 Bacteroidota bacterium | reverse complement strand
GAAATTAGCCATTATCAAGCCATAAACATTGAACTTAGCCCCGATGGCTATCGGGGCGATCTCATGATCCGCCATCCCGATAACTATCGGGAGGCGGAGAGTAAATTCCGATACAATAACATAACACTATAACTAATTTTAAAAATATCTTCGAATGAAAAACCTAAGCCTTAACATCGATCATGTACATCCGTTTATCACTAAGGAAGAAATCACTGGCTACAAGGCTCAAATGAAAACTTTTATTTCAGCATTGCACAACAAAACCGGTTCAGGAAATGATTTCCTTGGATGGCTCGATCTTCCTTCAACAATTTTCACCAGTGATCTGGAAAGGATTAAAAAGCTTAGTAACAATTTGCGACAGGAAATTGAAGTTTTGGTAGTGATAGGTATCGGAGGTTCATATTTAGGCGCAAAGGCTGTAATCGAAGCGCTTTCCCATAGTTTTGCTCACTTGAAAAAAGACCGGCACAAACCGCTTGTTTTGTATGCAGGACAAAACCTAAGTGAAGATTACATAACAGAATTGCTGGAAATTTTAGAGAAAAAATCATACGCGGTAATTGTCATATCAAAATCCGGTACAACCACTGAACCAGCCATCGCTTTCCGGATCCTGAAAAACCACCTGGAAAACAAAATTGGAAAAACTGAAACAGGAAAAAAAATAATCGCTATCACGGATGCCAAATGCGGAGCCTTGCGTGAAATGGCTGAAAACGAAGGATACATAACCTTTGTTATACCCGATGATGTGGGTGGAAGGTACTCGGTTTTAACTCCGGTCGGAATACTTCCAATAGCCATTGCAGGATTTGATGTGTACCGATTGTTGGAAGGGGCAAGAGTGATGCAATCACTAACCGGTGAAAATGTTTCATTTGAGGATAACCCGGCAACAATCTATGCAGCAGCCCGGAACGCCTTGTATAATAAAGGAAAAAACATTGAGATCCTTGTGAATTATTCACCAAAACTTCATTATTTTTCAGAATGGTGGAAGCAACTTTATGGCGAAAGCGAAGGGAAAAAAAATAAGGGTATTTTTCCGGCAAGTGTGAACTTCACAACCGATCTTCATTCAATGGGACAATACATCCAGGAAGGAAAAAGGAATATCTTTGAAACCGTAATATCTATTTTATCTCCCAATTCTGAATTACGAATACCAGCCGACAGCGGGAACCTGGATAAATTAAATTACATGTCAGGAAAACGGATCGATGAAGTCAATAAAATGGCAGAACTGGGAACTAAAATTGCACATGTAGATGGGGGTGTTCCGAATATCCGTATTGAAATTCCTGAACTGGACGAATTCTTCCTGGGGCAATTGATCTATTTCTTTGAAAAAGCTTGTGCATTAAGTGGGTATACACTTGGTATCAATCCTTTCGACCAGCCGGGAGTTGAAGCTTACAAAAGGAACATGTTTGCCCTGCTGGGAAAACCAGGATTTGAGGAAGATACGAAAAAAATTAAAAACAGGGTACTAGGTACTGGTTGAATAAAGTGGAAGTAGCAGGAGGGAGAAGAGCTGAGCGCGAAGAGCAGAGCGCTTGGGGCAGGAGGCATTGAGCCTGGTGCAAATTGTAGAGCCGAATTGTATTCGGCTGGAAAGAGACCTGCCAGGGTCTGCGGGCAGGCTAGCAGGGAAGGAAGACCTGGCAGAGTCTGGGAAGGAAAGGTTGAGGTTCGAGTGGCATGTGTGTTAGATTGTGGGAACGAGTAATAATGAATATCCAATATCGAATATCGAATAATGAATGGTAAAAAGCAGTGCCAAATAATGAGTAAAAGACTGACAAAAGACAAAAAAATAAGCAAGAGTAATTACCCCGGAGGGGTAAAACAACAATAGCCCCGGGCTTGCGAGTAGCTAAGCCTGAGCAAATGACACGAGCGTAGCGAGTAAATGACGCGAGCGCCAGCGAGCTAATGACGGCGAAGCCTAATGACAGCCGAGCGTAGCCTGCCCGAATAATTCAGTCGGGCGAGGCGAATGACGCGAATCCGCCAGCTGCCCCTGTGAAATAAAGGCGAAGCCTTTACTGCGAAGCAGTATTTCACAGGGCTGGCGGAGAGCAAATGACAAACAGTAATCATTCATCAATATTTTTAGTTGGTTTGTTACCATAAGGTATGAAAAAAATGAGTCCATATTTTAAAGGTTATTTTTTCGCTTTCCTGGGTACCCTCGCCATGTCGAATGTATATATTTTCAGTAAAGCAGCTTTACTGGAAGTGGGACTTATTCAGTTTGGATTTTGCTGGTTTGGCATGGCTATTATCTGGAACTTGTTGTATGCCTTACCTAAAAAGAAATATAAAGCAATCCGGTTACTAAATAAAAAATCAATAAAAGTTCTAATCATAATTGGGTTTATTGAACTAATTGCAGCCATTAGTTTTTATGTGGCCATCAATCAGGCTGAAAATCCGGCAACTTTATCCTTCCTTACCAATTTAACCCCTTTATTTGTAACATTGCTTGGCTTTGTCATATTACAAGAGAGATTCAACAAAGTTGGAATAATCGGAATTATTATCACCCTTCTGGGAGCATTTATTATAAGTTTCAGGGGGAATCATTCATTTTCAGATATTCTTTTACCGGGAACCGGCTTTATTATTCTTTCTTCATTCTTTGTTGCAATTGGTATTATTACGGCAAAAAAAAATATCAAAAATTTTGATCCGGGCATTTTGGCGATAAACCGGGTTTTATTTCTTTTCACATTTTTTTTTATTTTGCTGATATCCACTGGGACAACACTTGCTGTTTCTCACAAAGCATTATTTAATATTGCATTGGGCTCTCTTTTAGGTCCGTTCCTTACTGCGCTCTCCCAGTATAGTGCACTTCAATATATTGAAGCATCCAGGACTTCCCTGGTCCAGAGCACTAAAGGACTATTTGTTCTAATCGGATCTTTTATCTATCTGGGAATGTTTCCGATGATTCATCAAATTGCAGGTGGCATATTATCCATTATAGGGGTTGTCATAATCATCACAGGAAAATCAAGGGAAATTTAGTGTATCAAAGCTTGAATCAACCACCTCCCCCTTCCTTCGGTCGGGTACTCCTCCTTTCCAAGGAGGAAAATTTTGCTAGACAAACCAGAAACTATACCCTGCTAACCTTATGTAAGGTTATGCTTTTTTATAAACTCATCAAGAACCTGTTCCAGGTTTGGATAACCAATCTCCTGAAGATCATAATACACCCTGGTGTTTGGTTTACTGATATTGATAATCCTGTTCAGGTCAATCGGTGTACCAATAATAACGCTATCGCAATCGGTTTGGTTAATGGTGGTTTCCAGGTCTTTCAATTGTTGGTTATCATATCCCATAGCAGGCAATAATGTTCCAATTTCAGGATATATTTTAAATGTTTCTTTTAATTTGCCAACAATAAATGGTCTTGGGTCAATTAGTTCGGAAGCGCCGAATTTCCGGGCTGCCACGGTTCCGGCACCAATCTTCATTTCCCCGTGAGTCAGGGTAGGCCCGTCTTCAACCACCAACACTTTTTTCCCTTTTATGACGGAAGGATCATCGACTGTGATGGGTGAGGCTCCGTCGATAACGATAGCACCGGGAACCACTTTTTCAATGCTGTCCCTTACCGTTTGAATATCTTCCGGAGCAGCGCTATCCATTTTATTAATTACAACAACATCGGCTAACCGGAGGGTTACTTCACCCGGATAATATTTCAATTCATGACCTGCACGATGCGGATCGACTACCGTAACCATCAAATCCGGCTTATAAAACGGGAAATCATTGTTTCCTCCGTCCCATAAAATAACATCACAACCTTTTGTGTCTTTTTCTGCCGCACGGAGTATTGCTTCATAATCCACACCCGAATAAATCACATTTCCCCTTACTACATGAGGCTCGTATTCCTCCATCTCCTCTATGGTACATTTATGTTTTTCCAAATCAGAGATGTCAGCAAACCTTTGTACTTTTTGTGCAACAAAATTTCCATATGGCATGGGATGACGTACAGCAACTACTTTTATACCCTTTCCCATCAATAATTCAATAATTCTTCTGGAGGTTTGGCTTTTACCGCAACCTGTACGAATAGCCCCAACAGCAATTAGTGGCTTTGTGCTTTTCAGCATGGTATCCTTCGGCCCCAATAAGAAAAAATTGGCGCCTGCTGTATTAACAATGGCACTTATCGACATTACTTTCTGATAGGTTATATCACTGTAAGAAAATAAGCAGTCATCAATATTATACTCCTTTATTAATCCTGCAAGATCATCTTGTGAATAAATGGGTATCCCATCAGGGTATAATTTACCGGCAAGCTCAAAAGGATATTTCCTGTCATCAATATCGGGAATTTGAGCTGCTGTAAAAGCCACTATATTATATAATTCATTATCGCGGTAGTAGGTATTAAAGTTATGAAAGTCTCTACCGGCTGCTCCAATAATAATTACATTCCTTTTTTGCATTTTGTTCTCTATAAATAATTAGAATAATTCACTAAAACTAAAGCAAATAGTTATTCTTATTCCAGCAAATGTACATTTTTAAGTCTACTTAGATACTCTCAAAATATCCAGTTCTTTGGAATCAGGATCTGATAAACCACCTTAATTCATTTATATTTAATAAGTTATGTAGCATTCGCTAATTTTTAAATATGTTAAATAATATATAACTAATCAGTGTGCCGGTATGAAAAAAAACAGAATGTTGTGAAACGTTAAATGTTAACTGCCAGCCGTGTAATACTTCACAATTTTGGTAACAATCCTATTAACTTCAGGAATTTATTCAAGGCTTTTTGTTTTTACATTTTAACTTAATTGTGAAGAAACACACATCCGGCTAGCTGGTAAGTTAATTGTCTATGAATTAATCATTTACATAATAAAAAGAAAATATAATCATTAGATTATCAAATAGTTAACAATTTCTATCACATTGAATACTGAACAAGGAATAAAAATTTTTAATTTTGGAAATGATCTGTGTTCCAAGAATGATGACAATAATAGAAATTATAACAACATAAACTATATTTACAAAATTGTTTTTTTGATATTCAACAAATGAATTTTCTAGCCCATATTTATCTCTCGGGAGATTCAAATGAAATAAAGGTAGGGAACTTTATCGGTGATTATGTTAAGGGTAAAAATTTTGAGCATTACCCAAACCTGATAAAAAAGGGTATTTTACTTCACCGCCATATTGATTCCTATACCGATTCTCACCCTATTGTGCAGCGAAGCAAATCTTATTTGAATTTAAAATACAAAAGATTTTCAGGTATCATTGTTGATATTTTCTACGATCATTTTCTTGCCCTGGAATGGTCAGAATTCACGAATGAACCATTAGAAAAATTCGTTAATAATCTATATGATACTCTTGTTTCCCATTATTCAATCCTTCCAAAAAAAGTACAGGGATTCCTGCCGTTATTTATTCAATACAACTGGTTGGAATCCTATTTAACCATCGAAGGCATTAAAGATGTTTTATCGAGAATGAGCAGGAGAACTTCTCTTCCGGATGAGACCCAATTTGCAATCGATGTATTAAAAAAAAACTACTCTTCATTCAGAGCTGATTTTCTTGATTATTTCCCCCAACTTATACATTTCGTCGAAAGCGAACATGGGATTTTAATCAGCAAAGGCCAGAGGGCGAAGAGCAGTGAGTAATTGATGAAAGGTGAAGGGGTGCTGGGCCTGCCCCGTGAAATGCGACGAAGGAGCATATTTCACTGGGGTACTGGATAATGGGTGCTGGGAAAGTAGCAGTCGCAGTAGCAGTATGCAGTACTCACAGAGGGCATGGAGCAAGGGGAAATATGAAGGATGAACGTTTGAACGAACGTAGTGAGTGAAAACCTCACGAGCGGGATTGTGATTGTGGCCTGTGGGAGCGAGTAACTAATGACGAAAGATGTAAGATGTTAGTAAGACGAAGCTCCGGTTCGTCATTTTATTGAGGATTGAGGAATGGAATAATGGAGTAGTGCCCGCCCGTACTGAACGGTACGTTCGGGCGGGGAAGAATGGAAGACTGGGTTAGACCTGCCAGCGTCCGTAGGACCTGGCAGAGTCTGTGAAGGAGAAGGGGAGACTGGGTGACTGAGTGACTATAAGACTTGGAGAAAAAGAGAAAGAACCCCATCGGGGTTCGATTATTGTAGAAACCAGAGTCTGTAAGTAAACACGCCGGAACTGCCGGTTTTGAATAGTGTCACAGACGTTTCGTCCGGCGAAAACAGCCAACAGTAAATCCAGGGAGCAGCGTCAGGAAATGTAGGCAGTAGGTAGTCCCTCACCTAATGATTTGGGGGGAAAGGAAAAAGACAAAAGTATAACAACTTAATTACAACCTAATTACGCGAGCGCCAGCGAGTAAATTACACGAGCGATAGCGAGTAAATGACGGCGAAGCCTAATGACAGCCGAGCGTAGCGAGGCGAATGACGCGAAGGCGAACGTTTTGCGAACTTAACGAAGTGATCTCACGAACGAAGTGAGTAACAAAACCTCACGAGCAGGATTGTGATTGTGGCCTGTGGAAGCGAGTAACTAAGCCTGAGCAAATGACGCGATCCGCCAGCTGGCCCTGTGAAATAAAGGCGAAGCCTTTACTGCGAGGCAGTATTTCACAGTGCTGGCGGAGAGCTAATGACTGTCATATCAGAGTTCCAAACTACGAGTTGCCAGCCACAAGCAAATAAAAACTAAAGGAGGAAAAATCAAAAAACTAAATAAAATGCTCCATCCGGCCGGCATCCATTCTCAAAAAGATAAAAAGAAGAATGGTAAAGGCCCAAAGGGAAGATCCTCCATAACTAAAGAAAGGTAAAGGAATACCGATAACAGGAAATAATCCTATAGTCATTCCGATATTTACTACTACATGAAAAGAAATGA
Source organism: Bacteroidota bacterium (assembly GCA_030628785.1). Classification (GTDB taxonomy): domain Bacteria; phylum Bacteroidota; class Bacteroidia; order Bacteroidales; family VadinHA17; genus CAZEWS01. The sequence continues at coordinate 4,107 of DAOVQI010000066.1, read as the reverse complement.
TGGAGAAAACCACATAACCATATAATCGTTCAAAAGCCGACCGTTGCCGTTCAGCCAATTTGATAATTCTAATCAGTAAGATTGAGAATAAGGCAATTACCGTTAAAGTTCCTATAAAACCCCACTCTTCACCTACCGTACAAAAAATAAAATCAGTACTTTGCTCCGGTACAAATTTAAACTTGGTTTGTGTTCCTTTCAGAAATCCTTTCCCGGAAAATCCTCCCGATCCAATGGCTATTTTTGATTGATTTATATTATAACCGCTACCGGCTGGATCGAATTCAATACCTAATACAATATTTATCCGCTTTTGCTGGTGAGGTTCAAGTACGTTGTTAAAAACGTAATTCTCTGAAAATGTGAAAACCAATGCTCCGACCAGCAAAAAATAAATGATTGAAACATTTCTGATTTTGCGCCTGTAGGAAAGAAAAAGATACACTAAACCCGAAAGTACGACCGACATCACTAAAATAAAATAGATGGAAAGAGCAAACGTGAACAACTCCTTTAAACCATAAAGTGATCCACTAATAACAGCAAATATTGCCATCGCATAAATAACATATTTCATTTTTCGTTCAACAATCCAGAAAACAGCAAACGACACGATAATAATACTTGTAGTAATTATCAGTTTATCAAAAAACAGGGTCAGAATGGATAATATGGCAACGAAAATTCCGGCAAAGAAAATGCTTCCGGATAACCCATTCCTGTATAAAACCAATACTAAAGAGAAAAAAACAAGAGCAGATCCCATATCAGGCTGGAGCGAAATGAGCAGGACAGGTACCATGACAATTATGGCTGCAGAAGCAAGCGACTTTATGTTGTTAATATTAAGGTGTTTCGCGCTGAGATATTTAGCAAGCGCCAGCCCTGTCGCAAATTTTACGAATTCAGAAGGCTGAATTCGTATTGGGCCGAATTCAAACCACGATCTGGCACCGTGTATTTCCCGGCCAAAAACCAATACAGCTAAAAGGAAAAAAATAAGTAGCCCGTAAATTGCATATGCAAAAAAATGATAAAACCGGCTATCGATTACTACAACCAGAAAAGCTAAAAGGAAGGTAGTTCCAATCCAGATAATTTGTTTGCCATACCGTTGGGAAATATCCAAAATACTTTTGTGTTCTTCGTCATATTCAGCAGTAAAAATATTTATCCATCCTAAAAAAACAAGGATCAGATAAACCAGAATGGTAACCCAATCGATGCTATTCCAGAGTATTACCTTTCTCCTCATGATCAATCAGGTTTGTATTCAAAATAAATTCTTCAAGCCAACCTCTAGTCAGGGTGTCGGTAAGATATTTCTCGATCATCAGACTTGCAATTGGCGCGGCATAAGTGCTACCCCATCCTCCATTTTCCACATAAACCGATAAAGCAATTTTAGGTTCATTTTTTGGTGCAAATGCAATAAATATCGAATGATCCTCTCCATGAGGATTTTGAGCAGTACCCGTTTTTCCGCAAACTGTAATTCCTTCAATTCTGGCTCTTCGTGCAGTACTTCCGGTACCTGGCTCACCGTTTACTGCCCAATCCATCCCATTAATAATAACTTCAAAATGGCTTGAATCGATTTTTGTTTTACGTTTCTTTTTATACAGAGAGTAAATGTCTTTTTGACCTTCAATGCTTTTTACAATATGCGGGATATAATAAAATCCTCTGTTGGCAATAACAGTTACCATATTAGCCATTTGAAGAGGAGTGGTCGCCAATTCGCCTTGTCCGATGGCAAGGGAAATTAATGTCATTGCTCTCCATCCGTTTTTTCCGTAGTATTTATCGTAATATGATGCCTCAGGAACAAAACCTTTTAATTCATTTGTAAAATCCGAATCCAATTTGCTTCCAAAGCCGAAAGACATTACATATTCCCTCCATGAATTAAACGCTTCAGCAACAGAGCCATATCTTCTGTTTTCCAGTATGTTTCTGAAAACATTACAAAAATATGTATTGCATGAGTTTTGGATCGCTCTTGGCAAATTAAGAGGAGAATCATGGTTATGACAACCTACAAAAATTCCTCCTCCGTAGAATCCCTGGTCACAATCGTATTCTGTTGAGGGATAGATAACCTTTTCCTGCAGGCCAATTAACCCGTTAATCGGTTTAAAGGTGGAACCTGGAGGATATTGAGCCATCAAAGCCCGGTTGAACAAGGGTTTGAGAGTATCCTGCTGCAGCTTAATGAAATTTTCCGATCTTATTCTTCCAATCAGAAGAGCCGGATCATAACAGGGAGAAGAAACAAGTGCTAATACTTCACCGGTACACGGTTCAATGGCAACAATACTACCGATCTTATTTCTCATCAGCAATTCCCCATACTCCTGAAGATCAGTATTCAGGGTCGTTACAATATTCACACCAACAATAGCTGTAATATCGTGTTTCCCCTCCTTGTATGAGCCCATTTTCCGCCCGTGAACATCTACCATATAGATACTGACACCCTTTCTTCCTCTTAAAACATCTTCATAAGATTTCTCTATCCCACTTTTTCCAATGTAATCCCCCATTCGATAGTACTGATTTTCTTTGATCGTTTTTTCATTAACCTCACTTACATACCCAAGAGCATGGGAGGCAATTTCCCCGGTGTATTTTCTTAGAGTCCTGGGCTGTACAAAAAACCCCCGGAATTTATACATTTTTTCCTGCAGGACTGCGTAAGTTTTTGATGATATTTGTTTTAAAAAGGGAGATGCAGTGTAGAATGAATAATCCTTTGCCTGTTTTATTTTCTTTCGAACATCATCGATCGAAATATTAAGGATAGTACAAAAATTGGCCGTATCAAACTTCTGGAGCTGGTTGGGAACCACCATAAGATCATAGACTGCTTCGTTAGAAACAAGTAATTCTCCATTTCTATCATAAATTAAGCCTCTCGCCGGATATTGTGTAACAGACCGCGAAACATTACTGCTCGCTGATAACCGATAGCTTTTATTTACTACCTGTAATGAAAAAAGTCGTATAATATAAATCAGGCTGATAAAAAGAAATAATCCTGCAATAACATACTTCCGGTTTGAGTAAAAATCTTTCATAAAAATTTTACTTCCTGAATATAAAATACTGACTCAGTACGATGATCACCATTGAAAAAAAAACACTCAAGATCACTCGCATTAAGGTACTAAAAAAGTCAGTAAATCTGAAAACCTCAATATAAAACAGAAACAAGTGATGCAAAAACACCAATATGATGGAATACCTTAAAAACCAGGTAAAGCCAAAATAATATAGTCTTGGAAAAGTTCCGGGCTCATATCCGTCATGGGGCTCTATAATTTTCAATACGTAGGGCCGTAAAAAAGCCATGAAGACCGTAGCAAAAGCATGCATCCCAATTGTATTGGAAAATAAATCAATGGTCAAACCTAAAACAAAACCTAAAAGGATGATCAACCAATTCGGGGTTTCAAAAGGCAATAGAAGAATAAACAGCACATAGATAAATGGATTTACATAACCGCTGAATTGGATGTTGTCCAGGATCAGTACCTGTATCAGTACCAATACAATAAAGCGTCCGATATTTCTATAAAGAAAATTAATCATTATCAAATGATTGTTCAAGCTCCAGTTGTTCCTGTCGTTGCAAATTACTTACTACACTCACATAATCCAGGTTCTTAAAATCAGTGGTAAGTTCAACGGTAATTTCATAAAAATTTCCACCTTTTACTTCATAATCACATACAGTCCCGATTAATATCCCTTCCGGAAAAATGGTTGAAAATCCACTTGTAATTACCGTATCACCCAAGCTAATATCCACATGATAAGGTATTTCCCGAAAAAGTACTTTCCTGTAATCCCTCCCATCCCAAAACAAGGAACCATAAAAATTATTCTTTTTAAATTTACCACTGATTTTCAGGTCGGTGTTTAATAGTGAAATTACCGTGGCAAAGCGATTAGATACCCCCTTTACAACTCCTACTATTCCCTCCGATGAGATAACAGCCATTTCCGGTTTTATGCCAACCACGGTTCCTTTATTCAGGGTTAAAAAGTTGTGTTGTTTATTTATTGAATTATTTATGATCCTGGCTGAAGTATAAAAGTAAT
>DAOVQI010000037.1 GCA_030628785.1 Bacteroidota bacterium | reverse complement strand
TGTATTAATGATGCACAATGATAAAGATGGCGCCGTTCCCTGGTATCAGGGAATTGAGTTTTTTGTTGCATTGAGAAGATTGAATAAGCCTGTCTGGATGTTGAACTATAATGGTGAAGAGCATGGCCTTGGAAAGCGGGCAAATCAGAAGGATTTTACCATTCGTGTATTTCAGTACTATAATCATTTTCTTAAAGGAACTCCTGCCCCGGAATGGATGATCAATGGAATTCCGGCACTGGAAAAAGGGAAAAATGATGGATATAAGCTAATGGAAGAGGAAGTGGAATGATGGAGTGGTGAAATGAGAGACTGAGTGACTTAGAGACTAAGTGAGGAAGTGAGACTGAGTGTGTTAAGGTGCTTATGTGTTAGAGTGTTATATATTATAAGTAAAAGACAGGAAGGGTAGAAATCCGTCCGACCGCTTGAGCCGGTCCGACGGATATAGAGGTGGATGTATATGGAAGGCAAGGAGGCTGGAATAAGCTAATTTTTGGGATATACAGTATGCAGAACGCAGAAATGAGTCGTCAGAGCAATTACCCTGGAGGGGTAATATTATTGTAGAAAACAAAGCAAACAAAGAAAAAGTGACGGAACTGCCGGCTTTGATTAGTGTCACAGCCGTTTTATCCGGCGCAAGATAACAGCCCATGCAAAAGGAGCATATTCCCCTGTGGTACTGGTCAGTGCCACAGGCATCCCTTCGAGGGAGACCTGTCCAGCTTTTGATGGAGGTGCCCCGACCGAACTAAAGGATGGAATAATAAAAAAACCTGCATTTTTTTAAATGCAGGCTTTTTAAATAGTATTTATGTTAATGGCTTATAACCAGCTGCTCGACCTGAAGTTTACCGTTAAAAATAAAATGAACAAAGTAAACTCCATTAATAAATTGCCTGGTATGAATTCGCAGTGTAGGTTTTCTTGTCTTTATTTGAGATACCATTATTTTCATACCATTATAAATTCTCACTTCATACTCATCTATATTATTCTACACCATTTTACTTTCTTCTATACTAATCTCAACATAATCATCTGCCGGATTAGGGAAAACACTAAAATATCCACCGCAATATCCTGGATAAACGGTGATCCCTGAATAATTCGACCATCCGCATTCGTTTTCGATCGATACCCTTACCGTTCCATAGTCCGGATCATACTTAGGAGTTTTCAGTCGAATCCAATTTTCCATTTCCGCTTGCCATATCCAATTACCCGGATAGGTCCAGTCGTAGTTGTAAGATGAAGAGTGTCCGCCTGGAACTTGGGCTGTATATGTGTAAAGTTCATCAGGACATACTGCTGCCTGCCCTGTTACAACAGTAGTATGAAATTTCCCAACCCAGAAAGAATCACTAATTATTTGATAAGATGCATTCCCACAGGTTGTTAAATTGTAGGTGATATAACAATAGCCGAAAACGGTTCCAGAAGAGGCCTTTATAACGGCGGGATTGCCTGAATCACTACTTGGAGTAGTTCTATTTGAAGGGGTTACTGACCAGGTAATCGTTCCATCAGGATCATCATTCAATGTATATTCCTTGTTGGTTGTACATAATAAAAAATCACCTGAAGTTGATAAATCAAGTTTGTAATACTTCCTTTCGGTACCATCAAAGGGACAAGCATCGTGATCATGTCTGTACAATGGCCATTTCCCCCATTTTGATTCATATACTCCAGTTGTGCCATTATATATGACGGCAGAATGATCACACTAATCAAGCCACTTATTTTCACCATCATCCCATTCCCAACAGGTTCCATACCATGCTTTTTGACCCTGATTCTGATACTGTACTTGCACATAACTTCCATCATCCCAGTATTTTTCAATATTATCGGGTGGTGGTGGTGTGGCATTTGAATCTTCTCGATCAAAATTTTCCAAATCGCTATCTAGATAGGCATATACAACATCTTTATTTCCATTATGTTCTACATGCCAGGCATATCCATGGCAATTATAAGATCCATCGGCGTTTCCAATTTTTTCAACATATTGTCCTTCCTCAATATGAACTTCTATCCAATCTGCAGTATCAGCTTCCCATCCAGCAATTTCATCAGGTGTGCCAACAGAATCATTGTGATAATCTACACTTGTACCTATTGGTGTACATACTTGTGCATATACTCCAATTGTGCAACAATTGAATACGATACAAAATATTAATGATTTTTTCATTTTAATATATATTTTATTCCAGACTTTGTAGATAGTCAAGTGCGAATTGATTTATCGTCTCAAATACTATTGCATCTCCCTCATGTTCAAAGATTTTAATAATTGGATCGTGTAAACTACAGATCATTTGTAATTTGTAGTTATTATTAAGCTCATCAATGAATGGTTGATAATTTAAGTTATTCAAAATACGAGATGTTAGACATGCTCCAGAAACTCTTGCATAGAATGGTTGAATATATTTACCATATTTAAATTCAAATTTTCGAGTTACAATTCTTAGTAGTTTGATTATTTTATCTCCAGATTTAGTTAGAATTTCTTCTTGACCTAAAAGCAATTCATATCTAAAATGCTTTTTTTCAAGATAATCCGGTTGAGAGAAAAATCCTGGAAGATATCCACTATCAGATAGTGAATCATATTTACAAATTAAATGTTCAACAAATCTATCTTTCTGTAGGAGGTTTTGGTATAATTCTAATGTTGCTATTGAATCTTGAAAAAGTAGTTGTGCACCAGTGATATCATGTGCCAAATTATCAAAATTCCATCTGGGGTTTTTCATCAATTCATCTATGCTATCGAGTAAAGTGCTATCGAGTAAAGTTTCAGATTTAATTTGTTCCTCAGCAGGTATATCATCGTTGTCTTGAGTACAGGTATTACTTATAGCCAGTATTAAAAAAAGCAGTAGAATGTTAAATGGTTGAATAAATATTTGTTTGTTATTTCTCATATGCCTTACCGATCACTAATTATTAAGGAATTCTTCAGCTTGATCTACAATATGGTCAATGAAAACACTATCACTGATCATTCCAGTATGGGTGAAAAAATTGAATTTCTCAGAATCCAAATCTTTGATGAACCCATTTTTTTCCAATATTCTGGCACAAATAAGTGCGGTTGGAGATGTCCCGTGTAAAGAATAAATTGCTGGTAATGATTTTTTTGAATGATATTTCTCTATAGCTAAGGTAAGTAACTCGATTTCTTGGTCACTATTTAAACTCCTAATGAATTTATTATGAGATAAGAGTAATTCAATATAAGTGATATTGAAAGTGTATAGTCCCTGTTCAGCTAGGCTCCAATTTTTATCAATGTTGGTGGGATCTACTGATTTATATTTAGCTAAAAGAATATCAGCTGCCTCAGATCTATTTAGTAATTCGCTAAAACCGTTAAATATAGAACCTACATAAGCTAATCCCGCACAATAAGAGTTCCTCGTGTAAATTAAACGCCATTCGGGATATGATAAGCAAGTATTTACCAATTCTTTTGTACTTATTGAATCTAAAATATCACGCGGAATATTATAAGCATCTAATTTGGCTTTATAAGAGTCTAATTTCTCCCATTCTTCTGTACCAGGCCTAATAGGAAAGTCCCAAACAAATTCAGTTTGTTGGGCATATAAAATGCTGATATTGATGAGTGCAAGTAGTATTGATAAATAAATGTGACAAATTGTCTTTCTCATAGCTTTGAAAGTTTAATTGAATCGAAATTTTTCATACTCTCGATTACTTATAGGGCACCTCTAAAAACCCATTTTTTTGATACCATTGTTTAAATTAAATATAATATTTTTTTTCTAAAAACCAAATTTTACCCCCTTCTCTTTATTGCTGGCTTTTTGTTTTTCGCTAAGGGGTTTATTACGATACCCTTTCTCTATATAATACTTCGGACTTCGGTTGACACTTTTTTTTAGTTTTATATCAGCTAATTAAAGTGTTAAAAAATGACCGTAAAAGAAAACAGAGACATTAAAAGAAAACTTAATGTAATTAAGTTTGCGTCCCACCAAAATTTTCGTGTAAGTTATGAAAACTAATATTTAAAGTCAATCACCCAATTGGGGGATTTTTTATTATAATAGATTGTTTTCCATTGCAGTTCTGATTAATTCAGCAGAATTGTGTACTTTAAATTTGGATAACAGATGTTTACGATGAGAAATTACAGTTTCTTCTGAAATATATAATTTTTTAGCAATTTCTTTATAATTATAACCTCTTGAGATTAATTCAAGTACTTCCCTTTCTCTCGGAGTAATTTTGAATTCTAACACTTGAGGATTTCGTTAAAGATTATAAGTGATTGGGAAGAAAATCCAAATAAATATTTATTTACCCAAACAATACTGCCCAAAATAATTAGAAAATTCTACCTCCCCTGTTAAGTGCAAAATCCGGAACAAACTGAGCATATGATTCCGGAAATGGCTGAGCACCTAAAACCGGAACGTAAACATCACAATATCAATGCAAAACGATTATATATTTTAATTACAAACAGACTGATCACTTTAAACCGGAATAGGGTGCTCACTAACACCGGAATTTGCAATATGAATCGAAAACCTTTGATTTCTCAGAATAGATATTGGAAGGAATCTGTGCCGTTACATTAATTGCTAACAGCAGATAGATAGATAGACAGACAGACAGATAACTTTTTCATAACAATAAGGTTTAAAGGTCTATTTTATTTCAAAGTTTAATTTTAATTTTAGCGTATCTGTACATATGAATTCACTTTGTGGATCTGGGAGATATCTGCCAAGACAAAACTGCTGATTTAATTCTGTATAATACACCCCCTTTGATAAGGGTGGCTGATTAAGACCAATAAATAAACCCTGAAAGACAATTATTAAATTATACATATCAAAGGGCTCTTCAGTACCACGGGTTTCATGCCAGGGAATCTACATAACCCATTTTTCACCTTGCAGTATTTCATTCAAAGGATCACCTTTTTTAAACCAGCCATGCAATTCTACAGGTTTCCCTACTGTATCATAAGCGCTCCTGAAAACCTTAAAAAGATTCGGATTTTTTAAGAATTCACTAACAATAAACATTGACGAATCCGGTTCGACATTGTTTATTATTGCTAAGTGGAATTTAAAGTTTTCGCCTTCATTGAAAACAGTATCCGGTTCACCGTTGTCATTCAGCAAATAGAATTCAATGCCAACTCCATTTTGTTCTACAGTTATTATTTTATTTGAGTCAATTGTCGGCTCATCTAAAGGATATACCGGTTCTTTCTGGCAACTCATTACTGTTAATATGAATACGGCAGATAACAAATAAAATATTTGTATCCTTCTCTTCATGACATTAAATTTTAAAGTTGGTTTTAAACTTGGAGCTATATTTTTACCCTGCACTGTCTTAGATCAGGTGCAGGGCATATTTAAATGCATTTACGTGGCTTGTGAATATAATGACACATAAAATATCATTTTTTGATTTTGGTATTCAAAAATACATAGTCATTACCGGTGTTTTAACCGTAATAAATTTTTTATGAGACTTAGGTTTATAGCTTAAAAATAAATTATTAGTAATTTACAAAAAAAAAAAAAAAATATCAAGTTTTTCTTCCCTTTTTTTAAGGATGAAGAATGAATAGAAGGATGAATGAAGAAAAAAATATAAAGGTAAAAGTGAAGAGCGTAGAGCAGAGTGCGGAGAGTGAAGGAGTAAGGAGTATGTAGTATGTAGTCGGTTTGTAAATCCGGATTTTGCAACCATTTAATAACTACTTGAAACCATTTTAAAACAACTTTGTAACCATCTTGTAATCACTTGCAACCGGCAGTAATGAAAAAACGGCTTCTAAACATTTTACTATGGTCCATCATTTCAGCTGCATTTATTGGCCCGGGAACCATTACAACGGCTTCACAAGCCGGAGCATTATTTCAGTTTGATCTACTCTGGGCTCTTCTTTTTTCGACATTTGCCTGTTTATTTTTACAGGAAGCCAGTGCCCGCATCAGTATTTTTTCGGGATTAAACCTGGGAGAAGCCATTGCCCGGCAGTTTGAAGGAAAATCATCACAGATATTGGTTCTTATTTTGGTCGTAGGGGCGATAATATTAGGTGCAGCAGCCTATGAGACCGGTAATCTTCTTGGGGCGGTAGCAGGCATTTCACTTATCATTCCATGGCCACCTTACCTGTTTGTCCTTATCATTGGATGTTTAGCTGCCCTGGCATTAAGTATTCCTTCTTTAAAGATTATTGCCAAACTAATGGGATATATTGTGGTGATCATGGGTTTTTCGTTTCTCTTGACAGCCATTTTTCTAAAACCGGAATTTGGAAGGATATTGCACGGAAGTTTTGTCCCTTCCTTGCCTGCAGAACCCGGAGCAGGGATTCTTGTCTTAGGATTAATCGGTACAACAGTGGTTCCATATAATTTATTCCTCGGATCGGAACTGGCTGATAAAAAACAAAAAATCACTGAAATGCGTTTTGGATTATCCTTTGCTATTTTCCTGGGAGGTATTATTTCAATGGCAGTTTTGGTGGTTGGAACAGCTGTTACCGGAGAGTTTACTTTTGAAAATCTGGTGAATGCATTATCCCTGAATTTAGGAACCTGGGCAGTATATATTTTTGGAATAGGTATGTTTGCTGCCGGATTTTCGTCTGCCATTACCGCTCCACTGGCTTCTGCAATTACCGCCAGAAGTTTATTCAGTAAAGGAAATAGCAAAGCCTGGAAAAATACTGCCATCCGGTTTCGGTTGGTCTGGGGTTTTGTGCTGATAACCGGAATCATCCTGGGAATGACCAATATAAAACCCATTCCTGCCATTATTCTTGCACAGGCACTGAATGGACTTATTTTACCATTCATCAGCATTTTCCTTCTTTTTGTAATTAATGATCCTGCGCTTATGGGGGAAAAAAACTGTAATGGATGGATATCGAATATTCTTATGGGGTTGGTAGTTTGGGTAACCCTGCTTCTTGGGTCGATAAGTATTTTTCGAGCAGGTCAACCTCTTTTTGGGTTTAACCTTATGGAAGAAAAATATGGATTTGAAATGATAGGATTATTCACAATATTTATTAGTATCCTTATCTTTCGTAAAGTTTATTTGGTCAGAAAATTTTTAACTAACCGGAAATGAGTAAAATTTCGTATGAAGTTAATGTAGATACAGGAGGAACCTTTACCGATTGTATAGCTTATGATACGAGAGGAAGGACGTTAAAAAGAAAAGTGCTTAGTAATAGTACTCTCCGGGGCAGGATACTGAAATGGCTTGATTCCCGTACGATAAAAATTAAAGAAAATTGGGAGCTGGAAAAAGATATCCTGCCTGATTTTGAATTTAAGATATTGAATCAAGATCATCCTGTTATAAAGATTCATTCATATAATATTTGCAACCAAATCCTAACCTTACATAATCCAATCCCTGAAAATTTAGTGGGACTACATACGACCTTTGAGATTACTTCGAATGAGGAAGCCCCCATTTTAGGTACCAGGTTGATAACTCAAACCAGGCTTGGAGAACCACTTCCGAAAATAAAAATGAAATTAGGATCAACCAAGGGCACAAATGCATTGCTTGAAAATAAAGGGGCGGAAATTGTCTTTTTTGTTACAAAGGGATACAAAGATATTCTGGCGATTGGCACTCAGCAGCGCCCTGACATTTTTGCCATCAATGTTGTAAAACCTTCCCCGCTTTGCAGGCATATTATAGAGGTTGAAGAGCGTGTTGACGCCCTTGGAAATATTATCAAACCGATAAAAACAACTTCTCTTAAAACCAAAGCACTTGATGTTTTAAACCGCGGCATCGAAACAGCAGCCATTGCATTTATGAATGCTTATAAAAATCCCGAACATGAACTGGAACTGAAACATTTTTTATTGGAATTGGGTTTCAAAAGCATATCTGTTTCTTCGGAGTTATCATCACTGATAAAGTTTCTTCAACGGGCTGAGACAACGGTTGTAAATGCCTGCCTTCTTCCTGTTATTTGTTTTTATTTGCAAAACGTTACCGGTAAATTAAAAGAGGGATCATTCCACATCATGACAAGTGCAGGTGGGTTAATGAGATATCAGGAATTTCAACCAAAGGAAAGCTTATTGAGCGGACCGGCAGGGGGTGTGGTCGGAGCTGTGACAATTGGAATACAATCCGGATACAATCATTTGATTACATTTGATATGGGAGGAACAAGTACTGATGTCGCAAGGTTTGGTAATGAATATGAATATAAGTTTGAACTTGAAATAGGAAATGCGCATATTTTCAGTCCGGCTCTTGCAATTGAAACGGTTGCTGCCGGGGGAGGATCGATTTGTCATTTCGATGGATATAAGCTGTGTGTTGGTCCTGACAGTGCCGGTGCATTTCCTGGTCCGGCCTGCTATGGAGCCGGAGGGCCCCTTACAATTACCGATGTAAATCTGTTATTAGGAAGATTGGATACCGGTCAGTTTGGAATTCCTGTATCGGTTTCAGATTCTGAGAGAAGACTAACAGAATTGATCCGGGAAATTGAACAAAAAGCCGGACAAAAGCGAACGATGGAGGAGGTATTGCAAGGGTTTCTCCAGATAGCTAATGAGGTAATGGCCGGTGCAATTAAAAAAATTTCGTTATCAAAGGGTTACGATCCACGCCAGTATACATTAGTGGCTTTTGGTGGTGCAGGAGGATTGCATGCCACAGCTATTGCAGAATTGCTTAATATGAAAATTGTCTTAATCCCTAAAGATGCCGGTTTATTAAGTGCCTATGGAATTGCGAATGCAAAGGTAGAACGATTTTCTGAAATTCAGCTTCTGAAATCTTTCGATAAAGTCTCCGGTAATTTGATCGATACGTTTAATGAATTAGAAAAAAACGCAGTTGAAAAGGTTATAAAAGAAGGCTTTAAGAAAGATGAAATAGAGATCAGAAAAAGAATGGCTTACCTGAGATTCAAAGGGCAGGATACCGGTCTGGAAGTACCCTTCACAAGTAAAATTCAGGTATTAACAGATTTCAGGGACAAATATGAAAGCATATATGGGCACTGGTCTGACCATACCGAAATAGAGGTGGAGTCGCTACGGGTTATTGCCTCAACAATAAAGGAACAGGTGGTGGAAAAGAAACCGTCTGTAAAGACTTATCAACCTGCTCCTTCCCATTTTATCCGGTCGTATAGTAAAGGCCAATGGCTTGACATACCAGTATTCATAAGGAAAAAGCTGGACATTGGCGCAGAAATTAAAGGTTTTGCCCTGATCCTTGATGAGCATAGTACAGCTGTTGTGGATGATGGATGGAAAATGCAGATTGATCCATTGAATACCGCTATTTTAACAAGGATTGTTCCTTTTAAGATCGAATCTTCGGAAAAAAAACCGGCTGAAGACCAAACACAAGAAGTTGAGCTCGAATTATTTACCAACCGGTTTATGTCCATTGCAGAGAACATGGGTACAATGCTGCAGAGGACCTCATTGTCAGTGAATGTGAAAGAAAGGCTTGACTTTTCATGTGCTGTATTAAATGCCAGGGGGGAACTTGTTGCCAATGCGCCACATATTCCTGTTCATTTGGGAAGTTTGGGTGTTTGTGTAAGGGCATTAACTGAAAGTTTTCCAATGAAACCGGGCGATACGGTTGTGACCAATCACCCGGGTTATGGGGGTTCACATTTGCCTGATCTTACCCTGGTTACACCGGTTTACACAGAATTTGAACAACTCATAGGTTATGTAGTAAACCGGGCCCATCACGCTGAGATTGGAGGGAAGGTACCGGCATCTATGCCGCCGGACGCCCAAAACCTTGCTGAAGAAGGTGTCATAATAAAACCGTTCTATTTGGTTTGGAACAGAATAGTGGATTGGGAAGGTATGCGCGAAATACTTGAAAAATCGCCCTTTCCAAGCAGGTCGGTTAAGGATAATTTGGCTGATTTAAATGCTGCCCTGGCGGCTAACCGGAATGGTGAATTAGCCCTTCAGAAACTCGTAAAGGATTTTGGTTTTAAAAATATTCAATCCTACATGGATTTATTAAAGGAACATGCGTCACGGAAAATGACAGATACCCTGTCAGAAATTCCAAATGGCATCTATAAAGCAGATGAGTTCCTTGATGATGGGACAGCATTGCGTGTAAGCATTATGGTTGAGGATAGATCATGCACATTCGACTTCTCCGGTACCGATCCGGTTCACCACGGAAACATGAATGCTACCGTTGCCATTGTAAACGGAGTGGTTATATATGTTCTCCGTTTGCTGATCCGGGACACTATTCCACTGAATGATGGAATTTTGGAGCCGGTTAAATTGATTATTCCGGAATGCTTGCTTAACCCGGGTTTTCCTGATGATCCCTTAAAATGTCCGGCGATTGTGGGTGGAAATGTGGAAGTTAGCCAGCGGCTTACCGATACATTGATCAAAGCTTTCGGGATTTCGGCCTGTAGTCAGGGAACCATGAATAATGTTATGTTTGGTAATGATCGTTTCAGCTATTATGAAACAATCTGTGGAGGATGTGGAGCAGGTAGGGGATTTAACGGAGCTAGTGCAGTTCATCATCATATGACCAATACGAGGATGACCGACCCTGAAATTATTGAGCACCGCTATCCAGTTAGGGTTGACCGGTTCGAAATAAGGAAAGACTCAGGAGGTGAAGGACAATTTAATGGAGGGAATGGTGTTATTCGCGAATTTACATTCACCGAACCCGTGTCATTGTCGGTATTGACACAACATCGAAAGGAAGTACCATTTGGTTTGGATGGCGGAAAGTCGGGAAAGCCTGGAGAACAATATGTTATAAAACCAGACGGCACAAAGAAAGAATTAGAAAGCATTGATGGATTCGAGATTGAGACAGGCGATAAATTTGTTATCAAAACTCCCGGTGGAGGAGGATATGGGAGGATAAAAGATTAAGGTTGAGGCTAAGATTAAGGTTAAGGTGGAGGAGGAAGATGCAAGGGGTATGGAACGGAGGATGTAGAGTCGAATTTTATTCGGCTGGAAATAGCATTGATTAATAGTGATTATAGAATAATGAAGTTGAATTTTTTTGAAATAAATAGAAATAAATTGTAAAAGGATATATAGGATTAGTCCCGGAGGGACTGGAAGATAATAGCCGGCCACTTTAGTGGCTGGGAAGAATTCACAAACTAAAATACAGCCCGGATGGGCTTGCCTGTCCGTCCGCAATCGGGAAAGAAACCGTATTCAAAATGATTGATGATTTTAAAAAAAAACACAGTACCAAGCACCCCCGCCCGTACCGGACGGCACGTTCTGGCGGGCAGCACCCAGCACCTATGTATTTCAAACTTCATCAATCATCTTTCATCAATGTTACTCGCTCCCACAGGCCACAATCACAATCCCGCTCGTGAGGTTTGGGTTATTCACTTCGTTCATGAGATCACTTCGTTAAGTTCGCCAAACGTTCATATTTCCAAACACCCGGCACCCCTATAACAAAAAGCATTTTTTCAGATAAATTAAATTAAATTAAATTTGCAGATTAAACTGACTGTTGCTTACAAGGACTTTAGTAGTTTTACAAAAATTTCTTTACAAATAATGATAAGGTCATTATACAAGATTAAGAGGGAATGGACAAGGTTTCTGCCTTTCTTGTTATTCCTGTGGTTGAACGGGTTCAGTCTTTTGGCAGATACAGATTCCTCTTCATTGTTTACAGCAATTGACAGCGGTGATCTGGGAATAGTTAAAGAATTTTTTCTGAACAATGACATAAACGGATATTACGGAGAGAAAAAGCTTACACCTTTAATATACGCTATTCAACAAAACCAGTATAAAGTAGTAAAACTCCTGGTGAAGATGGGTTCTGATGTAAATCAATTATGCCAGGATAAAACTCCTCTTATTCACTCTGTCCAGAGGAATAAAATAAAACTCTCAAATTATTTGATTAAAAAGGGGGCGGATATAAACGGTTTAAGCAAAAGAGGGAATAATGCCTTGATTTATGCTGCATATGAAGGGATCATCAATATGGCCACGTTTTTGGTCAGGAAAGGAATCGATTATAATTACCCAAATAATAGTGGTTATACGGCATTGGATTATGCCAACCAATTCAGGAATATTGAAGTTGCCCGGTATTTACGATCCATTTCTACCCGAAGTATTGCAACTACATACCCTGATTACCTGGATGGACCTCATATTTTCTGGATGGATGACAAGAATGCAACTGCAATTTATTTGAAAAGAGATAGTGTGGAAGATAAAACCACACTTGAAACCAAAGAGTTGGTCATAAGGAAGAGTTCATATGAATTTGCCGGATTTGCCGGTGACACCTCTGATTATGTTGTGTACAAAGAAAAATTCCGTTCGCCATTCATGTTTACTAACATTGAAGAGATTTTTGCTGTGGGCGATGTTCACGGTGGTTACAAAACCCTTGTTAAACTTCTTCAAAATCAGGGAATAATTGATTCACATCTAAATTGGTCATGGGGGAAGGGGCACCTGATTTTTTTAGGTGATGTTTTTGACCGGGGTGAAAAAGTTACGGAATGCTTATGGCTAATCTATAAACTTGAAAGACAAGCTCATGCACATGGTGGGGCCGTGCATTTCATTATCGGAAACCATGAATTACTGATCATTCGTAATATTCTTGATGATGTATCTTCCAAATATACCTATATGACGCAATATCTCGAAAGGGAGTATTCGTCATTTTATTCTGAACAAACGGAATTTGGCAGATGGCTCAGGACTAAAAATGCAGTCATTAAAATTGACGACAAGCTATTTATTCATGGAGGAATTTCACCTGATCTACTGGCTGAAGGCATGAGCATATATTCCATGAACAAATGTTTATGGGATTATTTCGCCGGAAATATCGATTCAACAAATATTAACAGAATCCGTCTTCTTCTTGACCCAATTAAAGGTATATATTGGTATCGTGGTTATTTTTTTGGAATGGAAGGATATCCGGTGATAACTGAAGAAGAAGTAGATCAAACCCTTGAGTTATACGATGTTTCAAAAATAATAGTTGGACATACAAACGTAAAGGAAATTAAACCTTTATACCACAATAAGATATATGCCACCGATATTCCTTTTTATGAAGATGGATATGAACTTCAGGGCCTTTTAATTAAGAATAAGAAATACTATCGTGCTTTACTGGATGGCACGCTGGAAAGGATTGAATGAAAATCGCCCGCCCCGTGAAACGTAACCCAAAACCCAAAACCTGTCCCCAATAACCCGGCAACATTTTCGTTACCCTTTGAAAAAAATATGTTAGAATTAAACTTCATAATATTGTACTTTTGAATTTAAGAATTAATAATTCTCGTTTACATCCGGTACTAACAATTCAAAAACCATTAAAAAAAGATATGAAAAGTTTTATGAGATTTTTTCCGGGGATTTTGATCATTTTTTCTTTTTATATCCACGTTGTAGCTAATGCCGAAGTTAGAATAGGTGATTTTTGTCCTGGCT
>DAOVQI010000103.1 GCA_030628785.1 Bacteroidota bacterium | reverse complement strand
TTTTTCAATTGGCACCCAGTTTCTTTGATCGAAAGAAATTTGGAACAAAAGTCTTAACTTTTCCCGACCGGATAAGATTAACCGTTGAAGCTATTGAAAATGGTATCGGAGCCATTTTCTTGGGAGGATGGTATTCTTTTACAGGGGAAATGGGTAAAGGAGGATGGAACAGGACTGACTTAAAAAAAGTGTTACCCGTGTTGTGTCTCGATTATGAAGACCTGGTTGAAAGTACAGAAGGATTTACTGCGAATATGTCTGAAAAGGCTAAAAATTATTTTAAGGATATCGATTGGGATACTTTTCCTCCAATTCTTGGATACAATAAGACATTACCCAGAGAAAATTTTGAAATTTTACTAAATGTGAGAGAGACAGGTGATCCGCTTCTGGCAACAGGTCGAATAGGTAATGGTAAGGTGCTTGCTTATATGTCCGATCCGGCTCCACATTGGGGTTGTAATTTTGTTTTCTGGAAACATTATAATAATTTTTGGCTTAGTTGCATTGAATATGTTTTATAAAAATAGAAGAGGCCTGTCAAATTCGTGGTAGGGTTTCTTACCCGTCAGACCGCTTCAAGCGGTCTGACGGGTAAGAAAATAATATATCACCATGAAAAGAGTTAAAATTTTTAAGTTAATCTTGTGTCTCCTTTGTATAGTGATATTTGGATATTTCTCAAATGCTGCAGAGGAGGATAAACTAAATCTATTAAGCAATAAATATCCTGAAAACCATCTGCAGAAAATAATTCTGCCTGCTGCTGATTGGTATCCTTTTCCAAAAGCATCCGACAGGGAGGGATGGTCAGGCCTTCCGGCAAAGGTTCGGACGAATCATATTGCACAGGCGGAAAAACATCTTAACTGTGAATGGGAAACACCGAAGGCATCTGTTTTTCTTGAATATGTAAGAAATGGTAACAGAAGTAATTACCAGAGTGTTTCATTCAACAGAAGATCCAAACTTGCTGAATTGGTCTTGGGGGAATGCATGGAAGGGATGGGCCGTTTTATGGATGATGTCCTGAATGGGATATGGACGATCTGTGAGGAAACATATTGGGGTGTTCCGGCTCACCTTAGCTTGCAGCAAAAAGGAAATGGATTGCCAGATGTAACTGAACCCACAGTTGATTTGTTTGCAGCTGAAACCGGCATGCTGCTTTCCTGGACATATTATCTGCTGGGCGACCAGTTAGATTCCATTTCACCATTGATCAACGAACGGATTTTGTATGAGGTCAATCGAAGGATTCTGGATGTAAACCTGGAAAGAGACGATTTCTGGTGGATGGGATTAAAGGGAAACAAGGTGAACAACTGGAATCCATGGGTTTGTTCCAACTGGTTAACCGCTGTTCTTATCCTTGAACAAGATCCGGAACGAAGGATACAGTCAGTTAAAAAAATCCTGCGCTGTCTCGATCAGTTTCTTAATCATTATCCAAAGGATGGCGGTTGTGATGAAGGCCCTAATTATTGGGGACGGGCTGCAGCTTCGTTATATGACTGCCTTGAGTTATTGAATTGGGCGTCAAAAGGAGAAATAGATATTTATGATAATCCACTTATCCGGGAAATGGGACGGTACATTTACAGGACATTTATAAACGACAGGTATTTTATCAATTTTGCTGATGCTTCGGCAATTGTCAGCGTTGATCCAAGCCTTGTTTACCGTTATGGAAAAAGTATCCGGGACGAAACCATGATGAGCTTTGGTTCATATATGGCAGGTAAACAAAATCTTGGACAAAACTATATAAAAGGAAGTATGGGAAGAGTCCTGCCCACTTTGTTTATTCTGGATGAATTAAATAATGTTGAACCTGCCAGTCCATTCTTCAGGGACTTCTGGCTACCTGAACTGCAGGTTATGGGAGCAAGGTCGTATGAAGGATCGGCAAAAGGTCTGTACCTGGCAGCCAAAGGAGGTCATAATGCTGAAAGCCATAACCATAATGATGTGGGTAGCTTTATTGTTTACATTGATGGTTTCCCTGCAATAATTGATGTAGGAGTAGAGACCTATACGGCAAAAACATTCAGCAACAGACGGTATGAAATCTGGACAATGCAGTCGGCTTATCATAACCTGCCCACCATTAATGGGATTATGCAGAAAGAAGGTGAAAAATACAATGCGAAAGATGTTCATTACCAGAATAATGAGAAGAAAGCGATTTTTAGCCTGGATATTGCCAATGCATACCCGGAAGAAGCCGGGATCGATTTCTGGAAAAGAACCATGATCCTGAACAGGGGAAAACAAATTGTAATTCAGGATAAATACAAATTAAAGGAAGTCAGGGAAGAATTAGTATTGTCTATTATGACATGGAAGGAGCCGGAATGGATCAGGGATGGAAAAATCAGGTTACAGAAACCGGATAAAATTAATGAAGCAAAGGAAGTGTTCATCGAATTCGAGAAAAATAAGTATAAAGTAAATATTGAAGAAATTGAGATAGCTGACAACCGTCTGAAAAGTTCCTGGGGGGAAAAAGTTTACAGGATCCTGTTTACAGTGAAAGAAACATTACCTGAAGATGAATTAAGATTTTATATAGAGCAATTGTGAGCATCCGTTGGACACCACCTCGGCGGGGAGCGGACGGATCCGGTCAGCCCGCTTCATGCGGTCCGACCGGTAAAATATAAGGATTTCGAACTGTAAAAAATAAATTAATTAAACTTATGAAAACTAACAGAAGAAATTTTATCCGACAATCAGCTTTGGCTGCAGCGGGTTTGGCCGGACTGGGAGTTACCAACTCCTATTCTGGTCAAAAAGGTCAGGATATTTCTGATCGTAATAAACCTGTAAAAACCAGGCCAAATCCAATTGGAGTATCAACTTATTCTTTTTGGCAGTTCAATGGGCCAAGAGAGAACGTACCCATTGAGAAATGCATTGATGATGCTGCAAGAATGGGATTCGACGGGATCGAATTGCTGCTTGTCCAGATGACTTCCGAAGAAAATTCCTACCTGCAGAATATAAAACGCAGGGCTTTTCATGCAGGACTTGATCTGATGGGTTTTTCTACTCACCAGGGATTTTTATCCCCTGATCCGGAGTACCGGATGGAGAACATAAATAAAACCATTCATCAGATCGAACTGACATATGCGCTTGGAATACCAACAATGAGATTAAATACCGGCCGGTGGGGAACCATCAGATCGTTTGATGAGCTTATGGCCAACAAAGGCATTGAACCGATCCTGGAAGGCTATACTGAAGAAGAAGGATTTAAATGGGTAATAGATTCCATTGAGAAATGTATACCTAAAGCAGAAGAATGTGGTGTTGTGCTTGGATTAGAGAACCATTGGGGCCTCGGAAGAACGGCAGAAGGTGTGATGAGGATTGTGAATACCATCGACTCTCCCTGGCTGCAAGTAACAGCCGATACGGGAAATTTTCTTGAAAATCAATATGAACAGTTTGAAATGATCGCTTCTAAGGCATTCCTGGTACAGGCTAAAACATATTATGGCGGTGGTAAATGGTATTCACTCGACATCGACTATGGTCGTATTGCAGCTATTCTGCGTAAACATAATTATAAGGGTTATATTTCCCTGGAATTTGAAGGAAATGAATCTACGGAAACAGCTATTCCTAAAAGCCTGGAGTTATTAAGGAAAGCATTTAGTTGAAGATGCTGTCTCGAAAGTAAGGATTTTATTCTGGTTTACTTTTAAACCCACAGATAAATCTGTGGGCTGAAATATCAACCCACAGTTTCAACTGTGGGTATAACTAATTATGATGAATTTCTCAACCAAAGCTATATTAGGAACACTGACTCTGGCATCCCTATTACCATCCTGTAGAAGAGATCTGATGGATCAACTGCCTGAAAAACCAAATATTTTACTGATTATGGCTGATGACCTCGGTTTTGAATGCCTGGGCTGCAACGGAGGAACTTCTTACCATACTCCCAATCTGGATAAATTAGCTGAGACTGGGGTAAGGTTTACGCATTGTTATTCAACTCCTTTATGTACTCCATCCAGAGTTCAGATCATGACAGGTAAATACAATTTCAGGAATTATACAGCATTTGGAATTTTAGAACCTGGAGAAAAAACATTTGGACATTATCTGAAAGAAGCTGGTTATACAACCGGTATCACCGGTAAATGGCAACTTTATGGTAGCACATCGCAGGGTGAGTTGAGAGAGACCGGCACTTATCCGACAGATGCCGGTTTTGATGAATATTGTCTGTGGCAGATAGATACCGTTGGATCCCGGTACGCTAGTCCTGTTATTCATTATAATTTACCTGAGGCTGAAAAATTTGAAAATCAATACGGTCCTGATATATTTTTAAGTTTTATTTCAGAGTTTCTGGAAAACAATAAAGAAAAGCCATTCTTTTTGTATTACCCGATGGTTTTACCCCATGATCCACATGTACCTACTCCTGAAAGCAAAGAATGGGATATGAACAGGTATCAAAAGGAAAACCGGTTTTTCAAAGATATGGTTGAATACATGGACAAAGTGATTGGGATAATTGTTCAAAACCTGGAAGATTTGGGACTAAGGGAAAATACAATTGTTTTCTTTACAGGAGATAATGGTACAAACAGAAGGATAAAATCGAATATAGGTGTAAAAGAGATAAAAGGCGGAAAAGGATTCCCGACTACCTATGGTACTCATGTACCGCTTATTGTTAATTGTCCTGAAGCCATCCCTGAAAACAAGATTTGTCATGAATTGATCGACTTTACCGATTTCTTGCCCACTCTTGCTGACCTTGCCGGTATTAGTTTACCTGAAAGTGACCTTTTTGATGGTCAAAGTTTAATCCCCATGTTATTCGGTAAGACAAAAAAAGCAAGAGATTGGATTTTCTGCCATTACGATTGTGGTAAAAAACAATTTCCGCTTGCCAGGTATGTACAGAATAAAAGGTATAAACTTTATGAAAGCGGGAGCTTCTTCGATATACAGGAGGATGAACAGGAACTAAATCCGATTGATCGAGAACATCAAACAAGAAAGCAAAAGAAGGTTATGCAAAAATTTCAGGAAATCCTGGAAAGGATGAATTAGTGGATTCAACCAGGGGGAACATTTAATAATTTCTGCTTAAAAACCGAACTTGATTTAATATTGATAAAAGACCAACTTAATAAGCTAAGAATATGACTAACTCCACCATTTATGGCGGAGTTAGTCAATTTCACAGACATTTGGTAGAGATATAAAAATCACACTTCCATAGAAATACTTATGGCAAAAATCAGTTTAACAAAGTTACAATCGCACAACGCATTAAAAATAAACGTATAAATACTAAAAACTATGAATTTACTGAATTTAACTACCCTGGGATTGGGAACAATTTCGCTCAGCCTTTTTCAGGGTTGTGCAGATGGAAGCGTGAAAAAAGACCAGGACAATCTCCCCAACATCATTATGATCCTTGCAGATGACCTTGGTTATGGCGATTTTTCCTGTCTGAATGAAAAATCGGCATGGCAGACACCACATGCGGATCAGTTGGCAAAGGATGGAATGATCTTTACCGATGCTCATTCCGGTTCTGCCGTTTGTACACCAACCCGTTATGGGATACTAACCGGGCGATACTCATGGCGTTCGAACCTTAAAAGTGGTGTTCTGTGGAGTTGGTCTCCACCGTTAATCGAAGAGAACCGATTGACGGTTGGAAATTTGTTGCAGCAGCATGGTTATACCACAGCCTGTATTGGCAAGTGGCATCTGGGATTGGACTGGCAGAGAGTAAATGAAGATCCGGACAGCATTGATTTTTCCAAACCAATTTCCGGCGGACCTGTTGAGTTGGGATTTGATTATTTCTATGGCATAACAGCATCTCTGGATATTCCACCTTATGTTTACATAAAAAATGATCAGTCTACAACCGTACCAACGAAATTTACCGAAAGTAAGGATAAATACGGTTGGTGGCGAAAAGGGCATACCGGGGATGATTTTGTCCATGAACAGGTACTTCCGCACCTTACTGCTAAGGCAGTTGAATTTATTGACGAACATATTGAGGAGGGGAAAAACCAACCGTTCTTCTTGTATTTTGCTTTGCCGGCGCCTCATACTCCCATACTCCCTACAGAAGAATTTCGGGGTAAAAGCGGTACAAATCCCTATGGGGATTTCGTATTACAGGTGGATTGGACGGTGGGACAGATAATGCAGGTTTTGGAAAAACATGGATTGGTAAAAAACACTTTGTTTATTCTAACCAGCGATAATGGTTGTTCACCTCAGGCCCAATATGAAGAATTAGCTGAATTCGGACACAATCCAAGCTATCACTTCCGCGGCCATAAAGCTGATATTTATGAAGGAGGACATCACATACCTTTTATTGTTCGCTGGCCTGAAATGATTAAACCCGGAACCAGAAGTGATGAAGTAACCTGTTTAACCGATCTGCTGGCAACCTGTACAGCTATTGTTGGTGATACATTACCGGATAATGCGGGGGAAGACAGCTATAGCATTTTACCTGCAATGTCAGGACAAACAAGGGATAATACTATACGCGAGGCCACCGTTCACCATTCGGTAAACGGTTCGTTTGCCATCAGAAAAGGTAAATGGAAATTATGCATGTGCCCCGGGTCAGGGGGGTGGAGCTCTCCCACACCACAGGAAGCACAGGAATTGGATTTGCCTCCTGTTCAACTATATAACCTGGAAACGGATATTGGCGAACAGAATAACGTTGTTGATCAATATCCGAAAATAGTGGAAGAACTTACAATATTATTGAGGGATTATATCAGGAACGGAAGAAGCACCCCCGGGGAGCCCCAGGAATATGTTGTTACCGAAAAATGGCCGGGATTGGACTGGATGAAAAGTAGGTCCGATTTCTAATCGGACGTTTTCTGAAAACTCACCGGGTGACTGAGAATCACCCGGTGAGTAATTCATGAGTCACCCGGTATTTTTTTTACGCCCTGATATAACTAGATTTTTATTATTTAGG
The DNA here is from genome assembly GCA_030628785.1 of Bacteroidota bacterium. Taxonomy (GTDB): domain Bacteria; phylum Bacteroidota; class Bacteroidia; order Bacteroidales; family VadinHA17; genus CAZEWS01. The sequence continues at coordinate 1,920 of DAOVQI010000103.1, read as the reverse complement.
TATAAATAAAAAAACTCCCACCAGAGGCAGGAGTATAGGGACAAAGCCCTTCGGCATATAGCCTTATTGTGATAAGATGTAATTAGTACAAATATAGAAATTAAAATTGAAATACAAAATAGATTGATTAATTTTTAAATATCAGAAAAAAATTATAAATTTATTATAATAATTTGGCAAATAGGAGATTAAAAATTGTTAATATAACAGATTAAATATCTAATAGTTATGAGTAAAATATTAGGACTGGACCTGGGGACCAACAGCATCGGTTGGGCTGTGGTTGAAACAGAAGATAATGAGAATTTCAAACTTCTCAATAAAGGTGTAAGAATTTTTCAGGAAGGTGTAAAGATTAAAGAAGGAGTAGAAAGTTCAAAAGCTGCCGAAAGAACTAAATTCCGAAGTTCTCGAAGGCTAAAATTCAGGAGAAAATTACGGAAAATTAACACTCTTAGGGTTTTGATTGAAAATGACTTTTGTCCGTATTTGTCAATTGAAGATCTGAATCTGTGGAAGTGTAAAAAAGTATATCCCGAAAATCAGGATTTCCGGCAGTGGCTTTTAACTAATGATTCAGAGAATAAGAATCCGTACTATTACAGGGCCTTAGCATCGGATAAAAAACTGGACTTTAGTGTTAAGGATGAGCGGTATGCTTTAGGACGGGCATTTTATCATATTGCTCAAAGAAGAGGATTTTTAAGCAACAGACTCGATACTTCGTCTGAAGAGGAACATGGAAAGGTTAAGGATGCTATTAACGAACTAAGCCAGAAGATTGATAAATCGAATTGCAAAACTTTAGGGCAGTATTTTTATAAACTGTATCAACAAGGTGAAAGAATAAGAAGCCAGTATACCCACAGGGAAGATCATTATTTGCACGAATTTAGGGAAATATGCAGGGTGCAACAATTAAGTGAAAATCAAGTAGAAGACATAGAGAACGCAATTTTTTATCAACGGCCGCTAAAATCACAAAAAGGGCTTATTGGTAAATGTACTTTTGAAAAGAAAAAGCTACGTTGTCCTGTTTCTCATCCTTTATTTGAAGAATATAGGATGTTTTGTTTAATAAATAATATAAAGATAAAAACATTGAATGACGAAAAGTTGAGATTTTTAAACAAAAGTGAACGAAAAGAAATAATTCAATTATTTTTCAGAAAAAGTAAAGAACATTTTGACTTTGAAGACATTGCGAAAAAACTTACTCCTAAAGGTTATAAATATGCTTATTACAGAAGTAATGAAAGTGCTAATGCACATTTTTTATTCAATTATAATTTAAAAACTGCCATCAGCGGATGCCCAACATCGGCTGCTTTGAAAGATATTTTCGGAGAGGATTGGGAAAATATTGAATTTTCATACACAACTAAGGATAAATATGGAAATGAAGAAAAAAGACATGCTAATACTTATGATATTTGGCATGTGCTGTTTACATTTGATAAAGATGAAAAGTTAAAAGAATTTGCACAGAGCAGGTTAGAACTTGATGAAGAAACAGCCGTTAAATTTTACAAAATAAAACTTAAACAAGATTATGCTCAATTAAGTTTGAAAGCAATAAAAAAAATACTGCCATATTTACGAGAAGGGTTAATTTATTCTTATGCAGTGTTTTTAGCCAATATTGAAAATATTATCGGGAAAGACATATGGGAGAATGAAGAAAACCAAAGAATTATCAGGAATGAAATCAAAAACATTATTGATAAACATAACCAAGAACAGCGCATTGAAGAAATAGTAAACGGAATAATAAAAGAATGCAAAGACAATTGTTATACGGCAGGTAATTCTGAATTTTTAGCCAATTCATATATAAAAACGATTGAAAAAAAACTGGAAAACAACTACGGAGAAAAAACATGGAATAAAAAAGAAAATAAACAGGAAATAATCAACAAC
>DAOVQI010000328.1 GCA_030628785.1 Bacteroidota bacterium | reverse complement strand
GGAAGATTTGTAAATGAACGGTTTACAATTGAGAATAAAACAAAAAGGCCGAAAAAATATACCTATCAACCAACGCTTGACGGTAAGTACATTATTGAACTTGGATTATATTCAAATACAGCGGATGAGATTATCAGTTTTATTGAGAAAACGAAGGCTGACATAACGACCAAACAAGGTAATATTATCGATGTGGAATTGTTTTATATGGCAGACCAGCCATTTTCTTTAAATCAGAATGTATTAATTAAAGAAGAACATGATAATATTTTAATGGATAGATTCCAGAATAAGGACACCGGCACAATACTTGAACGATCCGGAAAACAATGGCTTCATTACCAATACATGTATATGGCCCGGGAAAACACCAATCTGTACAAAGGTTCCGTAATCAGAATTATCTCCGACAGAACCATGGAACGTGTTCTTCTTCGAAGAGAGCTTATTAAATTCCTTGCCATATTTGGGTTAACCCTGATTGTGATGGTGGCACTTACGTATGAAAAAACTAAAATTATTACAAAGCCGATAAAAAAATTGGCGGATAACGTCCTGCGGATTACCGATGGTAACTTAAATGAGCGTGCTGAAGTTATAGGTAATAATGAAATAACCGAGCTGTCAATACAATTCAACCATATGATCAAGCAATTGGAAAGCTATACCAATGAGCTTGAAGATAAAGTAAGGGAGAGAACAGCAGAAATTATGCAGCAGAAAGAAGAAATTGAGGCCCAAAGGGATTCGATTGAAGAACAGAGAAATATTCTTGCAGATAGAAATGAGGAATTAAAAAATGCATATTTCGAAATAGAGGAACAACAACGGCATATTACCGATAGTATTCATTATGCCAAGAGAATACAAACAGCTATTTTGCCTCCCGGCCGGTATGTCAATAACCTGCTAAAGAATAACTTTATCCTCTATCTGCCCAAGGATATTGTAAGCGGAGACTTTTATTGGGTTGATAAAAAGGAAGACCTGATCATGGTAGCTGCAGTTGATTGCACCGGACATGGTGTACCGGGTGCATTTATGTCAATTGTTGGATTTAATCAGTTGAATTATGCTGTGAATGTTAAGAAAGCCAGAAAGGCTTCCGATATCCTTGATGAACTGAATTTCGGAGTTACCAAAACCTTACGGGAAGACCAGGGACCAACATCAATCCGTGATGGGATGGATCTTGCACTTTGCACAATCGATTTGAAAAAGAAAAAATTGCAGTTTGCAGGGGCATTAAACCCGCTTATCCTGATTCGTGACGGTGAACTTATCCAATATAAAGGTGATAAAATACCTATTGGTACCAGCATTCAGGGCGAATTATCAAAGTATAACAACCATCTGATCGATCTGAAGGATGGAGATTGCCTGTATATGTTTTCCGACGGCTATGCCGATCAATTTGGCGGCCCTGATAATAAAAAGTTTTTATCAAAACGGTTTAAAGATCTCCTTTTTGAAATCCACGATAAGCCCCTTGATAAACAACATCAAATTCTGGTGAAAATATTTGAAGACTGGAAGGGTGATGAAGAACAAGTTGATGATATTATCGTTATGGGAATAAAAATTTAGACAAATCCTCTCCTCTTGTGCGATTGAAATAATTTTAAAATAGGTAACTGTATATCGCATGAATCCCATTTTTTTCTTAAATTTATTTTTTTCTACGGATAATATAGTTTATGGAAGGTTAAATTCTTAATTGATTACCATAACAGTCTATCTATGGGTTCAAACGATATATACATCTGTTATCCTTCTACTGACAAGGATTCAGTAAAGCAATTTGATCACTGGATTAAAAGATTTTCCAAATATCTGACTATTCTTCCGGAAAGGATACTCCCCGAGTCGCCAAATATTGTTTTGTGTGAGGATTTTAAGGCAGAAAAGAAAAAAGATTTTTATTCCATAGTTGATAAACAAGAAGAAATCCCAATTCTTCTTCTCATTATCTCACCTGAATTAATTGCCCGTAAGGATTATTCAGACAACATACAAACCATTCTCGCACAAATAAAAAGTAAGACGAAATCTTTGTCTTCAAAAGTTTTTAAAGTATCAATAGCTCCAACCATACTAAAGTCTCAACCGGAACTACTGAAGGATCTTATCAATTATGATCTGTACGATAAGGAATTGTTACTAAAGGAAGGTGAACCGGTCGAAAGAGACCTTCTCTTGGAACCCGACACAACTGTTTGGTTTAAGCTTGTGGATCTTGCTTATGACGTTTTGGATTCCATAAAAAGGGGGAAAGCGGAATTATCAAAATCTGATCAGTATGGGACAGGCAAACAGGTGTTTTTAGCTGAAACGACAAAGGATCAGGATAAAAACAGAGATATTTTAAAAAGGGAATTGATGCAATTTGGATACAGGATGGCACCGGCGAATCCCATACCATCTTCTCCCGGGCAGGCTGAAACAGTTATTATTGAATCCATTAAGCATTCTGAATTAGCCATTCATGTTGTAGGTAACGAGTACGGTGAGTTAATGGAAAATGCTGATTTTTCGTTGGTTGAATTTCAAATCGATAAAATTTCCAAAGCAGAAAAGGGTACAAGATTGAAACAGATAATCTGGCTTCCTCCCGATCTCAAACAGGTATCAGAGCAACAGCAGCAATTTATCGGGAAATTAAAAAGACTCGAACAGGTAGGAAAATCAATAGAAATCGTTCAAACCCCTATCGAGATATTGAAAACCATAATAAAAAAGAATTTATCTGCTGATTTGGAAACCAAGGAAACAACTCAAACTGTTGACTTTCCGGACGAGCCGTTTGTTTATCTGATTCATGAAAAACTGGAAAACCAGGAAATGAATACCATTTTACCCTGGCTCAAAAAGTCAGATATTCCATTTGTTACTTCCGAAGCCCTGGTAGTTGAAAAAACCCCTGTAAAGCTGCACCGAAAATTCCTTGTTCATTGCGAAGGAGTTTTAATCTACTATTCGGGTAACAATTGGCCCTGGATAAACAGTAAGCTGATGGATATGTTGAAAGCGCCGGGATATGGCAGAAACAGACCGTTCAAAGCAAAGGCGTTATTGGTAAGGGAAAAGTATGATGATTCTCAGTTTAAGATGAAAGACCTTGATATCATTGAAATAAAAAATGATTCTCCACCGGAATCCTTCAAATTTTTCCGGGAAAAATTAAATCAATAAAATGAAAGCAGAAACCAAAGGGAATTTAAATCCGGCATTCGGACCTGTGGAAAATCCTTTCCCGGGTTTAAGACCATTTAGTATTGATGAAAGTCATTTGTTTTTTGGAAGGGAAGGCCAGAGCGAGGAGGTCCTTGCAAAGTTGTCAGAGAATCGGTTTGTTGCAGTGATTGGAGCATCAGGAAGCGGGAAGTCTTCTTTAATGTATTGCGGGTTGGTACCGATATTATATGGGGGGTTTATTACTGAAGCCGGTTCCCGATGGTCAATTATTACAACACGTCCGGGGAACAACCCGGTTGAAAACCTGGCTGAGGCTTTAAGTAAAACAGACCAGCAGACTGGAAATTCGGAAGATCAGAGCCTTCAAAAATCTGTCACACAAGCCATTTTGATGCGGAGTTCACTCGGGCTGGTGGAATGTATTAAACAACTCAATCTAAAGCCCGATGAAAATATCCTTTTGATGGTGGATCAGTTTGAGGAACTCTTTAGGTACAGGGCAAGCAGGAAGGATTTGACTTCATATGATGAGTCGGAAGGTTTTGTAAAATTATTGGTTGAAGCCGTACAGCAAAGAGACGTGCCGATTTTTATTGTCTTAACCATGCGATCGGATTTTATTGGCGATTGTTCGCAGTTCCAGGAGTTGACCGAGTTGATTAATAGTAGTAACTACCTTATTCCTCAAATGACAAGGGACGATTTCAGGGAAGCCATCCTTGGTCCGGTAGCCGTTGGAGGGGCTGAGATCGAAACCG
>DAOVQI010000204.1 GCA_030628785.1 Bacteroidota bacterium | reverse complement strand
CGTAGTTAAAAAAGCAAATGCATTATAATTGGAAGATGAGAATAATTCACCCTGTGAAATAAATCGAAGATTTATTGCAAAGCAATATTTCACAGGGTAAATTGATAAATAGCATAACTTTAATTACTTGAAAAAGAACACCATCGGTGTTCGATTATTGTAGAAGAAAACCAATTAATAAAAATCCCTCAACTCTATCGGAGTTGGATTATTAGTAAAAAATTTTAAGGCAATAGTTATGAAATCAGGAACATACACACAGTTCTATATTCAACTAATTTTTGCAGTTAAGTACAGAGAAGCAATCATTCATCCAAAATTTCAGGATGAAGTGTATAAATACATGTCAGGAACTATCAATAGTATGGGACATAAAGCATTAGCAGTTAATGGAATGCCTGATCATATTCATGCTTTGATAGGGTTACATCCAACTATGGCCATATCCGATTTAGCAAAAGAATTGAAAAGAAGCTCCACAAATTTCATAAACCAAAAGAATTGGATGCCAGGCAAATTCCAGTGGCAAACCGGATATGGAGGATTTTCGTATTCAAGATCACAAATTGATTATGTAATAAATTATATCAAAAACCAAAAAGCCCATCATCAGAAGAAAACATTTAAAGAAGAATATTTGGAGTTTTTGCGAGATTTTGAAGTTGATTATAATCCTGATTTCCTTTTTGATTTCTTTGAATAGGAATGTGAAATAATATTAATAATCAAACTCCGATGGAGTTTTAAATTTATTTATATTGCGGTCTTACTACAATAATCCAAGACCGATGGTCTTGTCTTTGGATAGCAACTTAAATGATGAGAGAACTAATATTTACCTATGCATTATACGGATGAACCATAAAAAACTTATAAATTGTTTTTTCAGTCAACTCCTAAGTCAATTTCTTTTTGATTTAAAATAAAGCCATGATACAAAGGGTACAAAGTGTCTACTTATTCTTCTCAATGGTTCTGATGGTTCTAATCCTGTTTTTTCCAATTGCCAGGTTGATTGGATTGGAAGATCAAACCTTCTTATTAAATTTCTCCGGTATTTATAAAACCAATCCGGATGGACATGAACTTATTATAGGAGCAATTCCCCTGGCAATTATATTAATTGCTATTCCTGTCATTAGTTTTATCACAATTTACCTGTATAAAAACCGGATGCTTCAAATCAGGCTGAGCATCTTTAATATTTTATTGATGTTGGGTTCGACAGGATTGATGTATTATTACATCAGGCATGGACAGGGGGAATTAGATGCAGAGGTGTACTATTCCTTTCCAATTGTCTTACCGCTGGTTTCAGCTATTCTAACTTACCTGGCTTTCAGAGGGATAAAAAAAGATGAGGAACTGATCCGGTCATATGACCGGATACGGTAATTAAAGTATAACCAGATGTTCCTGGTCGGTTATTCGTTCACAATAATGGCATTTCAATGCCACATTTTCCTTTGAGATCACCGTGAATTTGGTAACGATTTCTTCATTATTGGTAATACACTGGGGATTCATACATTTCGCAATACCAATAATTTCATTGGGTACTTCCACTACCTTTTTTTCCACCACTTCATAATCTTTAATAATATTCAGTTTTGCCTGTGGGGCCACAAGAGCAATTTTATTGATATCTATATCACGGAAAAACTGATTAGACAATTTTATGATTGCTTTTTTCCCGAGTTTTTTGCTTTCAAAATTAGCTCCAAAGGTAATCTGGTCTCTTATATGTTCTAAATTCAGGATTTGTATTACCTTAAACAGACTCTGGGCGGGTATATGGTCAATTACGGTTCCATTTTTTATTGCGCTGACTGATAATTGCTTTTTTTCTTTCATTGTGGTTATTTTATTTCAATCCTAAAATGGAAGAAATGATTGCTTGCCTGGTAAATACTCCGTTTAATGCTTGTTGAAAGTAGTAGGCTTTTTCACTCTCATCCACATCCGGGTGGATTTCGTTTACCCTGGGTAAGGGATGGAGTATTCGCATATTTGGTTTGGTGTTCCGGATCATATGATTTCTAAGTACGTATATGTTTTTAACCTTTTCGTATTCCATAGGATCAGAAAACCTTTCCTGCTGAACTCTTGTCATATATACAATGTCTGCCCTGGAGATGATTTCGGTAAAATCGGTATGTTCGTAATATTTTAACCCAAGGTTCTCTAAAAACAATTTATATTCATCCGGCATTTTTAATTCTTCCGGAGAAATAAAATTAAAGATGGTTGTAAAATGGGACATTGCCATTAAAAGTGAGTGAACTGTACGGCCATATTTCAGATCACCTACAAGAAAGATATTCAGATCATCCAGTGTTCCCTGTGTTTTAATAATTGAATAAAGATCAAGCAAAGTTTGAGTAGGATGCTGGTTTGCACCGTCTCCTGCATTAATAACAGGTACAGTTGCCACTTCACTTGCATACTTGGCGCTACCTTCAAGCGGATGCCGCATTATGATCAAATCACAATAATTACTAACTGTTTTAATGGTATCTTTAAGTGTTTCTCCCTTTGTGACACTTGATGAGGAAGAATCGATAAAACCAACCACGCGGCCACCTAATCGGTTTATTGCACTCTCGAAACTTAATCTTGTTCTGGTTGAGGGTTCAAAAAACAGGGTTGCAATAACCTTCCCTTTAAGAATGTTTTGACTCGGATTTTTTTCAAATTCAGCAGCTAGCTCCAGTATTTTTAGTATTTCTTCTTTGTTATAATCATTGATCGAAACCAGGCTTTTGTCTTTCATTTAGTAAATAAATTAGGTGAGATATTTTTCACTTTCAAAGATACGTAAGTTGTGGAAAAAAAGTATGCATTGTTGAAATATTGTTGAATAAGTACTCGTCAGACGACCCGTCAAAAAAGCCGGGCAGGCCCTGTGAAATGCTGCTCCGCAGCAGTGGCTCCGCCACTATTTCACGGGGCAGGCTTCGAGTCGTCGGACGAGTAAATAAATATTATCCGGATCTTAGATATCTGATCCTTAGTCCTTCAATTTTACCAAGTCGTTCAACAACATTTTCACTTCGACTTTTCCTGACACTTATTGTTATTGAACAGGTTGAATCAAACTTTTGTTCAAACTGCGTAAGTTTTTCTTCTTTGATTACTTTTTTAACATCATTCATCGAAGAATAATCGAATTGTAATTCATATATATCATTGATTGTTTTGGTAAGGACATGTGAATTGCTCAGTGCATCAGCAGCTGCAGAGCGGTATGCATTGATCAATCCTCCAACACCAAGAAGTGTTCCACCAAAATAACGAATAACCACGATAAGTACGTTTGTTAAATCGTATGCCACAATCTGACCCAAAATTGGCTTTCCTGCTGAGTTCGAAGGTTCACCATCATCATTTGTACGGAAAAATTCCTTTTCAGCTCCTAAACGGTAAGCATAACAAAAATGTCTTGCGTCATGATATTTTTTTCGTAAGGTGAGGAGTATAGGTTTAATTTCTTCTTCTGAAAAAACAGGATAGGCAAAAGCTAAAAACCTGCTTCCCCTGTCTTTATAAATACCTTTTGATAGACCTTTCAGTGTTTTATAAGTATCGTTTGTGTCCATTATATTAGGCGCTTAAAAAACAAAACTTTCTAACATGTTGTCGATAATTCAATTTCTAATTACTCTAATTTCTAATTGACCTAATCAAATCCCAATTTGCAAAATCCCAATTTCAAATATCTAAATTTTTGTGAATTGTGGCTTGGTCATTTTTTAGATTAATTAGAGCAATTAGGTTAATTAGGTCAATTAATGTTCTTTAATTTCCCGAAGGGTTTCAATTATCAATTGAATTAGGTTCTTGTTAAAATATAAATGGTTACTAATGATAGTGAAATCCCGATCCAATTAATCTTTTTGAACTTTTCTCTGAACAAAACAAGACTCATAAGAACTGAAAAACTTACGATCCCGATATGGTTTATCCCAAATACCACGGAACTATCCATGTTGCTATGTGATAATGCCTGAATAAAAAAATACAATGATCCAAGATTTGCGACTCCCAACAATACACCTCCAACCCATAATTTGATCGAATGAAAACTGGTATTGGAATGCTTAAAAAAACGAAATAGGGTACCTGATACCGCGGAGATCAAAAACAGGAAAGTTGTAAAAAGTAAAAGGTTCTCATCCCGAAGGTGTTCTGCTTGTGCGAATTTAACAAGGGAATCAACAATTCCCATACCAAGGAATATAATTACAGGCAGGATGAAATATTTTTTTGGTATTGTCTCTTTACGAAACATGGTTAAGATTAATGCAGGCAACGCAAGGCTAATCCCCATGATCTTCCATAAACCAACAATTTCATTATAATAAACTATACTGAATGTAATGGGTATTATCACAGCCATTCTTCCTGATACGGCTGCCACTGTTACTCCCATCTTTTGAGTTGTAACTCCGATTACATAAAAAAGTACAATAAAGGAAATACCTATAATGATTGCTATAGGTATCCATGGTGCTTCAATAATAGAAAAAAAAGAATAATCTGATTTATTCAGGATAAATCCCAATGCTGAAGCTGTCAGGTAGTTTATAATGATTGCATTGAAGGTATTGATTTTAAACCGTTCAAAGTATTTGAAGATAACTACAATTGCTGTGGAGCAAATGATGCTGAATAATAAAAATATCATTATGCTGGTAAAAGTAATTATATTTGATTGATAATTACAATACTAGGGTTATGACAATTTTAAATTTTCTCAGTCTCAACAATTTTAGCCAGGATATCTTCATATTGAATAATCAGGTATTTCTTTCCTTCGAATTCCGTTTCAGTACCTGAAAATTCTTTAAAAAATACGGTATCTCCAACAGCTATTTCTGCATTGTCAATGTTGCTGAGAGCAACAACTTTCGCAGATTTTGGTTTCTCTTTGGCTGAATCGGGAATGATAATTCCACCCGCTGTTTTTTTCCCTGTAGCCTGATCGGTTATATCCAAAAGGACATTCTGGTTTATTGGCTGTAATTCTTTCATTTGTTTTAACCTCCTTAATGATTTTTATTATTTATACTTTTATTACTATTCAGTTTTCAAGAGTTTACTTTTTATATTCAGGTTAATTGTTATAGGTTATAAGTTATACGTTATAAGTTGCTAATAATTAACTTATAACTAATAACTTATAACTTTTTCATCCCAATATACTGATTAGTTCCAGACTTTCTTACTCTTCAATTTCCAATAATTCATTGATCCTTGTTTTGTCGAAACCAACAACAATCTGACCATTAATCTCAGTTTGCGGCACTCCCTGTTGCCCGCTTCTTCTGACCAGTTCTTCTGCTTTATTCGAATCCCTGGAAATATCAATATCACGGAATCGAATACCGTTTTTTCGCAAATAGCTTTTTAAAGTATTACACCACGAGCAGGTCGGGGTTGAATAAACAGTAACGCTTTTAACGGCCTTTCCTTCACCTTCTCCCCGGTAGTGGATCAGACTCTGAAATAGCGACTTATAGTATCCCGAATCATTGCAGCCCTTGATCACATTCTTTAATTTACCTTTTTCGAAATCAAGTAAAGCCGGTACTGAACTAACTGAATATTTATCATGTATGTCCCTGACTTCGGCAACATTGACCTTGAAAAAAACCAGGTTTTTATTTCCCTTAACGGCTTCACAGATGTTGTTCTGTGCACACTCACTTAGCTCCGACCCCTTCTTGTAAAGAAGAACATATACCTTTTCCAGGTCCTTAATGTTTTCAATTAACTCCTGGTGAGATCTGATTTCCTTGAACTCCATTGTTCGGATTTAGTATTTGTATTGAAATATTTAGGTTATTTAATAAAGTTTAAAATCCCTCTCACATTTAATGCCAAAATGTATCTGCCGAAAATTGTCACACAAAAATGGAAAGAATAACAGGGTCAGGTGACAGAATGACGGGGAAGTTTATTTATTTTTAAAATCTCGTTACAGACGGAATGCATTAAATGAATATCATCATCTCCTAATATCCTGATTCTTTCCATTATCCGGTTGAATTTGGCAGAATCTTTTTCAATATTTAATGATTGCAATATACGAACAACTTTTTTCTTTAGTTCAGTGTAGGATTTAGGATCTTTTAGAGCGGAATCAACTGAAATTTTCTCAAGGGTAAATTCAGAAAGGATATAGGCGTATAGCATAACAGCCTGTGCAAGGTTGATGGATGGATACTTGGTTTTCATTGGGATTGTGGAAACGATATCACATAATCTCAATTCATCATTGGTTAAGCCCGATTCTTCCCTGCCGAAAACAATGGCGGTATTTTGTATCGATTTTCGTTTACTTTTAATAATACCGGT
>DAOVQI010000008.1 GCA_030628785.1 Bacteroidota bacterium | reverse complement strand
GTTTGGTTTGAAGACCTGCCAGCGTCCGGATGACCTGCCTGCCCGCCGTAGTATGCGAAGGCGGGGCAGAGTCGATGGTAATTTTAGCCGCTTAGCGGCTTGTAGATTTTTGCAAAATGTGCAAAAGAGGGCAATTATATCAGAAAAAAATTTGCAATAATTACTAAATGTAACTATTCAATGATAAAAATTAGTTAAAACACTCCTCAACATCATAAAAATTACTGCCGTTTAGTATTTTCTGCAAATTCCAAAAAGCTTCTTGCAATTTCCCGTTTTGATATGATTTTCAGTACTGGTAATTTTGAATATACGACCAGCAAAGCCAAATTAATTCAAATGAAACCTTCATGATAAAACATTTTCTCATAGACAAGGATGAAAAACAAGTTGGCAATTAAGATTATAACAGCACTTAAGCTAAGATCATGAAGGTTCGCCGGCCAGGATAGAGGATAGCTTGTGGTAGGCCGGCAACAAATACCACATAAAATGATTAGAATTATATATAACAAATTGATTATTATCGCATAATAGATTTTTTTCAGATGAAGAAGTTAAGTATAATTATCAGGCAACAAGAATAGAAAAAGATGGGGAAGTAACAACATATTCTTATAAAAGACAGAAATTAATATTTCATTCTATTAATTAATGTTATGGTGTATTAACTTATAAAACAATTAACCAATTGTCAACGTATTTTTTAAACGTATTTTTTCTTCTAATCTTCAAATAGTTACGCACTTAAGACTTGACAAAGGCTAATTATTTTTGTATATTTATTTGATTTTAAACAACTGAACTACATAAGCTTTCTTCTTTTTAACACTGGCTCTAATAAGTTTATAATTCTTTTAAGATTATTAAAATATTCTCCGTTTTTTAAAAAAAAGTAATTTATAAAACTCTAATAATGAAACTTAGTAGAATAATACTTAAAAAATATTATCTCTTCTTTTGACCATTGGTTTAGTCCGGGATATTCAGGTATTATCTTAAAAACAAGTATACAAATAGGGTTTATTTTTTAGAATATTTAAATTACTAAAATTCAGTTAGCATGTTAAAAATAAACAAAATTCAATTCATTATTCTTTTCTGTATATACATATCGTTTGGGTGTACTACAACAAGAATACAAAGGGAGGTTGCCGCAGTTACAGAAGCACAAGAACTAAATCAAAATGCAAATTACCTGAAAGTACATATGCTGGATGGCAAATTATATGTATTATATAACTGGAATGTAAATGATAATGAGAATACTGTTTCAGGACTTGGTTCATTATATAATGCCAATAGGAACTTAACTGCCATGGTTCAGTTAGAAACAGACAAATTTATTATTCCATTATCCGAAGTAGCACTTTTTGAAACCAATAAAGTATCAATCGCAGGAAGTTCGGGCTCCATGAGTGCTATGACAATAGTAACAGTACCTTCAGTTCTTCTTGGTGTAATTTGTTTATCAGATCCTAAAGCGTGTTTTGGGTCTTGTCCAACGTTTTATGCTTCAGATGGAGATACTATGGTGTTACAGGCAGAAGGATTCTCATCCAGTATTGCACGGGTATTTGAAGAAAAAGATATTGATATGCTTTACAGGGCACGACCAAAGGGTGACATTTTTGAAATAAGCATAAAAAATGAGGCTCTGGAAACACATGTCGTTCGTTATGCAGATTTATTAGTAATTCCTCGTCCGGAAAATGGAAGAGTTTTTGCCACGCCTGAAGGAGAATTTTACCAGGTTTCTGAAATAATATCTCCCAGCGACTGTAAAGCTTCTGAAGGCACCTGTCTGGAAGCTGTAAGTTTGTTTGATAATAAGGAAAGATTTAGTTTCACTGACTCAGCAAATCTTGCACAACGCGAAATAATTGAATTAAGCTTTGATTCAATACCTGCCGGTGATCTTGGATTGGTTGTCGGTTCAAGACAGACATTGCTTACAACTTATTTATTCTACCAAAGCCTGGCATATATGGGAAATTCGACATCCTATTGGCTGGCTAAGTTAGAAAGTGGTAGCAAGGCAGTGTACAATTATGCTCTTAAATTATGGAAACTCCTTGGTGGAATTGAAATATTGATACAGGATAACCGGGGAAAGTGGGTTAAAGCAGGGAAACTGGATGAAATGGGGCCCATAGCTTCTGATGTACAGCTCGTTAAATTTCCAAAGCTAAAAAATGAGAAACTAAATGTACGTTTAAAATTAACAAAAGGTCTTTGGAGAGTAAATTATGTAGCATTAGTAAAACTTGACAAAGCAATAGAACCTTACAGACTACAGCCCTATTTGGTTTTACATGGAAACAATATAGATACTATTGCTCAAAAACAATTATTAGATCCTGCTCTTACACTTGTAACCTTCCCCAGGGATTCTTATACATTAACTTATTGCTTACCAGACGCCAACACTAACTATGAGTTTTTCATTGAAAGTAAAGGTTATTATTATGAGTGGATGCGAAAAGAATGGCTGGTTGAAGAAAACCTAAAAAGAACTATTATGATGTTTGTCAGACCTTCATTCTATCTTAAAGCCCTGGCATCGGAATTTAAAAAAAGAGAACATGACATGGAACAAACCTTTTGGAGGAGTAAGTATGTTAATAAATAGATTTGCTATTCTTTTAAGCATTTTTCTTATTAGCGGGTGTGCAACAGTTAAAACCCCTGCTGGTTTTTTACCAAGAGGCAAAAAAGCTGAGAGTAACGTATATGGTAGCTGGATGGCTGCAATATGCCAGACACCACAGGATAGTATTAATCAGGTTGCAATAGGTGCGGAATTAATTGCAATCCAAAATGATTCAGTATATCTGCTTTCGCCTGATACACTATGTGTTGTATCAATTCATTCCATTGAACATGCTACAATAGTTACTCATAAATATGATGTCGGTATATTTGCATTGTGGACGGGTTTAGCTTTGACTCCAAACTTGATAGGGATGGTTGCAACGGAATATGCGGGGGGATTCATGATGATAGGAATACCGCTTGCTGTTACAGGATTAATAACTTCTTTAATTGATGCCAAAAACTCTTATAAAATAGAATATCCCGGAGATGTTTATTCTGTGCGGGAAATGAATAAGTTCGCCAGATTTCCGCAAGGAATTCCGGTGGGTTTGAACCCAAAGAATTTATTGCCCAAACAAATAAGATGGTTACCTCCCGCTTTGGCTACTGGTCGCATAATTTATAAGGATCAGACTTATAAAAAGAAAAGTCCGGAATATAATTCCAGATCTTTTTATAATACAATTAGTTTTGGAAGAATGTTTGGGAAATATGAATATGGTGAATATTTTGAGAATTATGATGTGGCTCAAAAATATGGAGTTGGTGGAATTGCTTTCTCAAATACTCGTTGGCATGGCGACTTTCAAAAAGGAACATTTGGAATAAGATTATTTGCTGGAAATGATAAAGGAATACGCCAGGATAATAAAACTGAAATTAGTAACCAACCTGTTTTTGGTATTAATCCATATTATCAGTATGACTGGAGATATTTGGGATTAGGTAGTGGAGTAGTTTTTGGTTCACTTCCCTGGGAAGGTAATATTGGAAAAGTTGACTTACAGTTGGACTTGAGACTTGGACCATACGATATATTTTTTGTTGAGTTTAAGCTTAATGATCATTTTCCGGGAAGTTATCCTGCACCAATTGCAAAATTAGGTATTGGAACTGGATTGGGTTTAACGAATGGGACAATCCTACGATTTGGTGATTCAATTAATGCAGGTACATACCTTTCTGCTTCAATACCAATTAAAAATAATTTAATAATTGAACCTTTCTATGGCTTTGCAGACAACATATTGTTACAAGTTGATGAAGGCCACGAGCGTCAGTTTTCATTAACCCTGCATTATCGGTTTGGTCAAAAAGCTAATAATAAAAAACGGTAGTTAAAATTAAATTTGTGCAATCTATTGATATTTAAACTATTATTACGATCTACATAGTTTTATAAGCAGTGTATGTAAGTCTTTTTGCTCAACAAATCTTTATAACAACAAGAATGAATAAAATAATTCTTGGCATAATCAGCATATTTTTATTTTACGGTAGCCTGCAGGGACAAATTTTCACACGAATTACAGAAGGTGAAATTGTTAAAGAAACTGGAGCTTCTAACGGGTGTAGCTGGGCCGACTATAATAATGACGGGTATCTTGACCTTTTTGTGGTTTGTGACAATAGTGAAAAAAATCATTTATATAAAAATAAAGGAGATGGAACATTTAATGTTGTTTTTTGCGGTCAATTAACAAACATGGGGTCTCCCACTCCGGGCTGCAGTTGGGGCGATTATGACAATGATGGTTATTTGGATCTTTTTGTTACTGCATTAGATTTTACGAAAAATTTTTTGTATAAAAATAACGGTGATAATACTTTCACCCCAATTGTTCACGAAGTAATTCAACCTGAAGGAAATGCTTCCTTCGGAATAAGTTGGGGTGATTATAATAATGACGGGTATTTGGATATTTTTGTCGCTAATGGGGGATGGATAGGTAGCCAGAAAAATTTTTTGTATCATAATAATGGAGATGGGACATTTACTAAAATCAATACTGGTACTATAATAAACGATAATGGTGCATCCAGAGGTTGTAGCTGGGGGGATTATGATAATGACGGAGACCTGGATCTTTATGTAACCAATCAGGATTTCGATAACTTTTTTTATGAAAATAATGGAAATGGAACCTTCAGTAAGATCGTTTCAGAAATAACGGATAGCTATGAAATATATGCGATAGGTAGCAGTTGGGGTGATTACGACAATGATGGGGACCTCGACCTTTTTATAACCAACTGCTGGGGTGAAAAAAATCAGCTGTATATAAATAATGGGGATAAGACATTTACAAAGGTAACACATGGAAATATCGTTAATGATGAAGAAACGTCCTGGGGTAGCAGCTGGGGGGACTATGACAATGATGGAGATCTTGATTTATTTGTTGGTAACTGGGGTAATAACTCATTATATCAAAATAATGGAGATGGAACATTTAGGAAAATTACAAATGATTTTATAGTTAAAGACGGTGGTGATTCTCAGGGATGTGTTTGGGGAGATTATGACCGGGATGGTGACCTGGATCTGTTTGTCGTTAATAAAAATGATCAGCAAAATTTACTCTATCAGAACAACGGGAATTCCAATAACTGGGTAAATATTAAATGTATTGGAGTTTATTCAAACAGGTCAGCTATAGGTGTCAAAGTCAGGATTAAAGCCGAAATAAATGGAGCCGAAGTCTGGCAAATGCGAGAAATTTCCACCCAAACAGGATATTGTGCTCAAAATAGTTTAAATGCCCATTTTGGCCTGGGAGATGCGACAAAAATTGACTCGATTAAAATAGAATGGCCTTCTGATACAATTGATGTTATGACAGATATTGCAGTCAATCAATTCATTAAAATGTTTGAGGATGCCAAATCATCAAAAATATCTATATCGGCAAAACAATTTGATTTTGACAGTGTGCTTATAGGCTTTCCTGAACACATGAAATTAATAATTTCATATATAGGTACGGAAGAGTTAATAATAAATAATATAATATCCGATAATTCTGATTTTACTGTTGATCCCACAAATTTTGTCCTGGGGCCGGGACAAAGCAGGGAAGTTTACATAACTTTTTCACCCGACAGTTCCGGCGTTTCTTCAGGAACTTTGGTAATAGAATCCAATGACCCTGTTTCGATTTTGATTTTAAATTTAAATGGATACGCGTCCTTTCCACCTGTAATTTTCATAACACCTGATGAATTTCAAGCCGATCTGCTACATGGTGATACAATTCAAAAAACATTAACCCTTTTAAACAATGGAGGCAGTGATCTGATTTTTACGATCAATTTATTAGAAGTGTTAGACACAAATAAAACCGATACAAAATCAGGAAATAAGATCTGCGGTGATTTCAGTTTTTCAGCTGCTGGTTTCTTCCAAAATTGGAACATTAAACCCGAACAATCCTTTAATTCTAAAGGTTCAAAAGTCATAAAAAGAAATGAATCGACTGATGAATTTTGGCAATTACTTTATACTGATCCCGATGAATTGGATCTTACATATGATATTAAAAATATTTTTGCAGATATAAGTAATGATGAGATACGTTTTAAACTTGAAAGCTATAAATCCTGGGATGACCCATTTTATCAGGGAGTTACAGCAATTTATATCGATGCTGACCAGGAAATTTCAACCGGATATAATCCTGATACAGAGAGAGAATTCGGTTGGCAGCTTGGAATTGACTACGTCATTACCAGAGATTTCTCGTTATATGAGAATGGCCTGTATGCCTGGAATGATCTGATTAAAAAATTTGAAAGAATTGAAAACCTTTCTGCCAATATCATAACTAATAATTCTAACGAGCTTATATTAGGCGTTCTGAGGCAGCATTTAAGAAAATATTCTGCCATTAACTTTGCTTTATTGTCAGGTTATAGGTATGATCAGCATGGAGATTATGTTCCGGATCCAGGCAAAGGGCACATTACCTTTTATTTTCCGATACCGTGGCTTGACCTTAATATTACTGAAGGAGTGATCCAGCCAGATAACCAGCAAGAAATCACGATAACTTTTAAAGCTTTAAATTTAATTGCTGGAGATTATAAGGCTAAACTGCTATTATTGACTAATGATCCGGCAGTAAATACTGATACTATTCCAATTTCACTTACTGTTAATTCTGCAACAGGATTAAGAGAGGATATAACTATGGTTCAGAATGAATTTTTATTAAATCCCTGTCATCCAAATCCTTTTAGCAGTAAAACAATCATTTCCTATCATTTGCCCGAAGAAACAATGGTAAATCTGTCGATTTATGACATTTTCGGCAAATTAGTTACAACCCTGGTAAAACAAAGGCAATCACCAGGATCATATTTTATTGAGTGGAATGCTACTAATTTTCCTGCCGGAATTTACTTTTATAGAATTGAAGCAGGGAAATTTTGTAATACAAGGAAATGTTTATTAATCAACTAATATTCTGATAAATAAAATATTGAATAAATCCACCTCCAGAATATTAAAATCGAAATTATGACAAATAAGTCATTTAAAATAATTCTTATTGTCCTGATCTTTTTATCAAATGGTTGTGAAGAAGCTACCAACCAGTTAAGTATTGGAGATTGGTATATTGATAGATATAACTATTCAATACCATTAATTGCGGATATAAGAAACGATGGGATTGAAAGGTCATATATTAATGATGAATCCGCAGTTTATGAAATGACTTATGAAAACGGAAAATGGATAAAAACCAATATTTGTGATACAGATATAAACTCTCTTGTTGCTGCATGTTGTTATCATGATGGAGTAACACGTTTATATGGATTTTACGACGGGAATATCTATGAAATTGAATATTCCGGAGATAACTGGTCTGTCGAATTGATCTATGCAATCCACTATGTTCTTCCGGATACCTGGGTAAATATATTCGTTGGAGATTCACGCAATGAAGGATTTGAATCACTGTATCTGAATTATTATGGGACAGATACTAATCCGATGGTTCAGTGGGAACCTGACGTCCATCCTGTACTTTCGGAACTGAGTTTCAGAAATGGAAAATGGGAGGAAAACATTATCGAAAATTCATTTTCAAATTTAGAAACAGTTGTAGATATTGCGGTTGGCGATGGGCGAGTGGAAGGAAAGGATTATATTTATGTTATTGACTGTTATTTCACATTAGCAGAATATTCCTATGATACCGGATCAGGATGGCACAGGACTATTGTGGATCAAGTACTTCCGCTTGATCCATATGTTACGTATTTTCCCGGCCCTAATATTGAAGTATATCCAGTCCTTGATAATCAATCATCAATTTTCGTAAGCGCTTTCGAGATTTTCTGGGAATATCGTTATCAAAATAATATTTGGAGAAGGTATAAGATTGGTGATTTGGCCCCGGATTTGATTCGGGGAGGAATTGGAAGGAATGACGGGATTAACAGGATATATTGTGCTGCTGAAGATCTTTTAGAATTCACATATAATAACAGTTCGTGGGAAAAAACAGCACATGTTACCATGAAGGAATTTATTAAGGATATAGTAATAGGACCAGGACGTGGCGATGGAATCCAAAGAATCTATTTATATCAGGAGAATCAAGGCACATTTGAACTCACATATAAGTATTAATAAATGGTAAAATTAGCACATTATTTTTTAAAGAGTTGAAAGATCAGCTTCAATAAGCACATCAGAAACTTGCGATGGATATGTTCCCAAAAAATATATTTAAAAAAACGGTATTTTGTGTCTTTCTGTTATGCCTTCACTTTTTACCTGGGAAATTATTTTCCCAGGATAATTTGTACAGTTCCATATATACCACAAATGCATTATTAAGCAATAAAATTCCGAACTCCAATAATGGTTTTACAAAACCATCTTTATCCTTATCAAGGTTTAATATAATAACAGGAGGTTCTTTCCTTACAACTTCAGCCAGCAATAATATAAAAAACGCATTTAAAGAATCAGGATTTGAAGGGACCCCGTTTGGTTTTTATTCTTCATGGAGTCTTGGTGTGGATTATGAACTAAACGACAGATTTAAAATTGATTTCATTTTTAACAAAACACCAAAGGGAAATATAAAAATTACCGGGAAAGATGATCAGCAGGAAATAGCTGAAAGGACTTCGTACAGTATATTATTTAATTATATTCTTGATCCTGTCGATTCTGTGATACTGAATAGTATTGAAATAGCCATAGGTGCAGGACCTGCTTTAAATTATATAAAGGTTGATTATATGGATTATGGTTCAGCTACTATTGTAAGTGAATTTGTTCCTAGTTTGCATATTCAGGCAACACTTGATTACTATATTGATAAAAACATTTCTACTCAATTTAAAATTCAAGGAAGGATATTACCTGCAGTTGAAGCGCCTGAAGTATCAAACCTTATTTCGCATGAAATTAACTTTTCTTCCCTTGAAATATATTTTGGTTTCAGGATTCATCTATGAAATTAATTAAATCGAGCCGCTAAGTTGTTTTTGGCGTGGCCTAACTTTTATCCGTCGTACCGCTTTTAGCGGTCGGACAGGTGAAGGCTGGCTGAATGTTTTTTTCTTTGACCACCAATAGTATATTTGAAATGTTGTCAGGTGTTTCCACCTGACACTTTATACAATCACCCTGATTTTTGCAAAATGTGCAAAAGAGGGCAATTATATCAGAAAAAATTTTGCAATAATTACTAATTAAAATTGCTCAATGATAAAAATTAGTTAAAACACTCCTCAACATCATAAAAATTACTGCCGTTTAGTATTTTCTGCAAATTCTAAAAAGCTTCTTGCAATTTTCCGTTTTGATATAATTTTAAGTATTGGTAATTTTGGTTACAAAATGTGATTTAAATGGACTCACTATTTACAATATCGACCGAACATGGAGGGTTGTATTATTCATTCTTTTATTTAGTAGCTTTTGTAGTTGCATTTCCTATACTCATCTATGAAGGCTATCGCAGAAAATACTCATTACTACCATGGATTTTAATCATCTCTTCCTCATTGATATTTTTAATAATTGGAACAAAATTATTGACTTATTCGGGTGAAGATTGGAAATATTTTTTTGAAAATTGGCAATTGCCGCATACTTCCAACAAAACTATCCTTGGTGGAATAATTGCCGGAATAATAGGTATTTTGATTGCAAAGTGGTGGTTCAGGTTTAAACAACCTGTTTGGGATGCGTTTGCTTTTGCACTTCCTTTATGTATGGCTATTCAACGGGTAGG
The DNA here is from genome assembly GCA_030628785.1 of Bacteroidota bacterium. GTDB lineage: Bacteria > Bacteroidota > Bacteroidia > Bacteroidales > VadinHA17 > CAZEWS01. The sequence goes on along the minus strand of DAOVQI010000008.1, from coordinate 13,134 downwards.
ATGTTTATTGAGAGGTTGTTGTTTCGGGAAACCAACAAACCTGCCGTGGGCTATTAATTATTCCTTCGAGTCAATACCCTATCATGTCCATCTGAATAATGGGTTGATCGATCCAATTTCCAATACCTCCCTTGCTATACACCCAACCCAGCTTTATCAAATTATTTACTGTCTTGTCATCGCTTTAATAATCTGGAGAACCAGGAAGTTTTGGAAAGCTCCGGGAAATTTATTTTTTTCTTCGGTAATCTTGTACGGTTGTTTTCGTTTCCTTTCAGAGTTTTTCCGTGATCCTGCTGCAGATGGGATTGGAGGAGATGTCATTTGGGGTTTGAAATATGTTCAGTGGGGTATTCTTTTTTTTATAATAGCCCTTTCAACTTTTGTGTTATATAAAGAACACACCTGGCATTTTAAAACAAAGGTTCCCGAATCAACTTTAAATAATTTATACAGAAACCTGATATTTATAACATTTCTAACATACCTGATCTGGCTTGGGCGAAACTGGTTTACCCTGTTGGAGTTAACGGTTTTGTATATCATTATTCTTCCCTGTATCCTGGGTGTATGCTGGCAGATATACAAAGCCTTGACAATACCATCATTAAGATGGTTGCCTCCCGCTCTGGCTACTGGTTGTTTAATTTTTATGGGTCAGAAGCTCCCGAAGGAGACAACATTGAAGGACATCTATTACACACTCAATATAGGAGGTTCTTTAGGGAAATATTACAATACTGTAAAATATAATCCATCTAGAGGAGGCTGGGGTGGTGGAACATGTTATCATGAACAGATTTTTAAAGAGCAATCTCAAATGGTCGGAATTGGATTTTCAAAATCTGAAGTGGCTGGATTTCAAAATGTCACTTATGGAGTAAACATTTATAGTGGCATACAAAAAGAAAACAAATTAAATGAATTACCTGTGAATGAATATACCATATGGGGAGTAAACCCATTTTATCGAACTGATGACCGATGGTTCGGAATAGGATTTGGAGGACATCTTGGTAAATTGAGCTGGTTATATGGAAAACCATTATCCGAAGGTTCAATCACTAGTGGAAGTAATAAATTACCTTTTTACCCTGAATTTCTGGTAAGGGTTGGACCTTATGATATTTTTGATTTAGAATATAAATATGGATTTCAGTTCCCTTCTCCTTTCCCAGGATTAAAAAGCCAATTTAGTATTGGAACTGGTTTTGGTTTACAAAATGGAACCTCTTTACGGTTTGGAGTTGCATTTCCTTTAGAAAATTCCTTTATCTCTGGTCAGTTTTTAATAGAAAAAAGATATGGTTTCCAATTTTTATATTTATTTGGAACTGAAGAAAATGAGGAATTGCCACAAAGACAATTTGTTTTTGGGTTAAATTACAGGTTTGGCTTTGATAAAAAACCGACTGCGGTGAATAAAAAATAATATCTTATTACTTACAAATTTCTCCACGTCATTTACCAAACCCTTTCAGGAACTTATCCTTGAGAATAAAGATCCTCTTAACCCCGACAGGGTTCTGAACCATTTCGTGAACAAAGTGAACGGAATGTCTCACGAGCAGCATTGAGCTAATGCCTGAAGGAGCGAGTAACCCTGTCGGGGTTTTCTTTGTGAAGCTTTCCTGTTCCGGTCCATGGAGCTAATATTCCCTGATGAACGATGGTAGTTGGACTGGATATTTTTTTTACTCGTCAGACGAGCTGAAGTCGTCTGACGAGAAGTACGTGAAGTAATTTCTCGCTGATGGTCGATGGTAGTTGGACCGGCTTTTTTTACTCGTCGGACGAGCTGGCGTCGTCTGACGAGGTTATCTACAATAATCCGATCCCTAGGGTCGATGTTTCGGAATAACTCGTCGAACTGAAGCCTGCCCGGCTTGCCCGTTCATGACAGTTTCAAATTTGGGTAGGCTTCCCAAACCAGTCGGGCAGACGGGTCGTCTGACGAGAAGTTCATAATCAAAAGTAACCGGAAGCGTTGAGATTAAAAAAAAACTATAACTTTAGACACAGAAACAGGATGTCTCGAAGTTTTATAATTAGTGTCTGTCTATAAGCTACAATAAAGTATCGCATGTATAAAATCTCAAATTACAAATATCAAATATCAAATAATGCCCGATGACCTAAATTCCTAATAACCAAACAATTTTGGAAATTGATATTTTGAAATTTGGATTTTATTTGTAATTTGTACCGATAGCTATCGGTATTGTTTTTTGCCTGCCCCGTAGGGAAGGATGACTGTACGGGGGTGCTTTGTTTGTGTAACAATGACTTTATGGACAAACTCTAATTATATTCTCTAATCCAAAATTTTAAAAAAATGAAAGCTCTTAAACGTTTAATTTTTGTTTCTTTTCTTTTCCTTCCATTGCTGGTACTAGCACAGGTAGAGCCAGTAGATCTGGAGATTATTCATAAAATCAAACAGGAAGGATTAAAAAGCTCCCAGATAAAGGACATCTCTTTCTGGATAACGGATTTTGTTGGCCCGCGTTTATCCGGATCAAAAGGACTGACACGAGGGTATGAATGGACCAAACAAAAAATGGAGGAAATTGGTCTTGAAAACGTGAGAATTGAGGCCTGGGGAGAATTCGGACGAGGCTGGGATAATGAAAAGTCGTATGTAGCAATGACTGCCCCCTATTATTCTTCATTGATTGGAACTCCCAAAGCATGGACACCCGGAACGGATGGTTTCGTCAAATCGAAAGTTATTCTGGTCGACATCCCGGATACCATCAGCCTGGGAAAATACAGTGGGAAATTAAAGAACAAAATTGTTATAACTCCTTCCACTACAGAATATGAAGTTTCTTTTGAACCTTCAGCCAGTCGTTTATCAGATGAAGACCTTGAGGAAAGATCAAAGGCAAGGGATGTTAGTCCTTCCAGGCGGCGCTTGGGTGATTTTGCACAATGGAGAGCGCAAAGACAATTAAGGAACCGGATCAATAAATTTTTCCTGGAGGAAGAAGCTGCAGCAATTATAAGTGGCAGAGGATCATTTGGCACTGTACGCTCAAGTGGAGCTTCATACAATGTTGATGCTGACCCGGTCTTGCCAGAGATCATATTAACAACGGAACACCACGGCAGGATCGTTCGTTTATTGCAGCACGACATACCGGTAGAAGTTGAAATAGAGATCAGGAATACCTTCCATGATGAAGACCTCATGGGATATAATGTAATCGGGGAAATTCCGGGTACAGACAAATCGCTGAAGGATGAGGTGGTCATGATTGGCGCCCATCTGGATTCGTGGCATGGCGGAACCGGGGCAAATGATAATGGTTCGGGCTGTATTGTAATGATCGAAGCCATGCGAATTCTGAAGGCAATTGGTATTAAACCCAAAAGGACCATTAAAATTGGTTTATGGGGTGGAGAAGAGCAAGGTCTTTATGGGTCAAGAGGTTATATTAAGAAACACCACGGAGATGTGGGAACAATGGAATTGAAACCCGGACACGCAAAATTTTCTGCCTATTATAATGTTGACAACGGTTCCGGCAAAATCAGGGGTATTTACCTGCAGGAAAACGATATGCTCCGGCCCGTTTTTGAAGCATGGCTTGAACCTTTTGAAGATATAGGAGCTTCAACCGTCAGTTTGCGAAATACCGGTGGCACTGACCATTTGGCTTTTAATTCCATTGGTTTACCGGGATTCCAGTTTATCCAGGATCCCATTGACTATGGAAGAGGTTATCACAGCAACATGGATACATATGAAAGGCTAATGATGAATGATATGATGCACAATGCTGTGATTGTTGCAGCTATTGTTTATCACACGGCTATGAGGAATGAATTGCTACCCAGGAAACTTCTCCCGGAAGCTCAGACAAGGCCGAGGAGGGGGTTTTAAAAAAGGCTGTCCAAAAAGAAAAATTTTTCTTTTTGGACAGCATCTTTATATTATTATTCAAACACTATTATTCGCTGATTCCCAATAAATCAAACATAAAGGCATATTCAAGTGCTGTTTCCCTGTATCTTCTGAAACGGCCGGAAACACCTCCATGTCCTGCATCCATGTTTATGTGCAGCAAAAGAAGGTTCTTATCGGTTTTATTATCCCGTAGCTTAGCCACCCACTTGGCGGGTTCCCAATATTGAACCTGTGAATCCCAAAATCCTGTTGTCACCAGTAAATTCGGGTACTTTTTGGCCTCAACATTATCATAAGGTGAATAAGATAACATGTAATCATAATACTCCTTGTTCTTCGGATCCCCCCATTCATCAAATTCAGATGTAGTGAGAGGGACATCATCATCCAGCATGGTAGTTACCACATCAACCCACGGAACTGCCGCTACTACTCCTTTATATAGCTCAGGTTGTAAATTGATTATAGCACCCATCAGTAATCCTCCTGCACTGCCACCCATAGCAAACAGTTTTTCAGGATTGGTATATTTTCCCGAAATCAGGTACTCTGCACAATCATTGAAATCGGTAAATGTGTTCATTTTATTCAGCAGCTTCCCATCTTCATACCATTGCCTGCCCATTTCGCTTCCTCCGCGTATATGTGCTATGGCATAAATAAATCCCCTGTCGAGCAAACTCAGGCGAACTGAGCTAAAGTACGGATCCCGTGAAGCGCCATACGAACCATAACCACCAAGGAGAAGAGGATTGTTCCCGTCTTGTTCCAGGCCTTTCCGGTAGACAAGGGAAATAGGTATTTGGGTCCCGTCATCAGCTATTGCATATAATCGTTTAGCTTCATAATTATTCTTGTCAAAACCGCCAAGAACTTCTTCTTCCTTTAACAAGGTTCTTTCTTCGGAAATCATATTATAATCGAAGGTTGAGTAAGGTGTGGTCAAGGAAGAAAATGAATAGCGTAATATATCCGTATCAAATTCAGGATTAATTGAAATACGGGCTACATAAGTCTCTTCACCAAAATCAAGATAATGCTCCGAACGGTCTTCCCATTTTATAATACGAAGATTTCTTAGTCCTTTTATCCTTTCATTTACAACAAGATAGTTTTTGAAAATCTCAAATCCTTCTAAAAGTACATCATCCCTGTGGGGAATAATGTCCACCCAGTTTTCTTTAGTTGTATTATCAACCGGGGTCTTCATCAACTTAAAATTCTTTGCTTCATCATAGTTTGTTCTAATATAAAAATGATCTCCATAATGATCGACTGAATACTCAAGATCTCTTTCCCTTGGTTGTATGATCTGAAATTCTCCATCAGGATTACCGGCATCCAGAAACCGGTATTCATCAGAAAGGATTTGTCTGGAGCCTAAAATCAGGTATTTTTTACTTTTCGTTTTATATACAAATGTCGAAAAGGTTTCATCTGCTTCAAAAAATATTTCTTTATCATCAGCAGTGTTCATACCAAGAACATGTTTCATTATTCTCTCCGACCGCAATGTTATTTTGTCTTTTTTGGTATAGAAAACAGTCTTATTATCATTAGCCCAGGCAACACCACCGGAGGTGTTTGATATTTCATCACCGAGAAGCTCACCGGTAGTCAGATCTTTAAAATAAATGGTATACCTTCTTCTGCTGACGGTGTCTACACCATATGCCAGAATTTTATTATCGGGACTGACATTTAAACCGACAACTGAAAAATAATCATATCCCTCAGCCATTTCATTCACATCGAGCATTATTTCTTCAGCAGCCTCCATGGATCCTTTTTTCCTGCACCGAAGAGGGTACTCTTTCTCCTCCTCATACCGGGTATAATAATAGTACCCGTTATCCTTATAAGGAACCGACTCATCATCCTTTTTTATCCTGCCTATAATCTCATTGAACAATTTTTCCTGAAAAGATTCAGTATGCTTCATCACTGCCTCTTTGTATTCATTTTCCCCCTTCAGGTATTCCAATACTTTTTTTGTTTGTTCATCCTGGACTTTAGCTGTCTTTTGCGCATCCGTCAGCTTCATCCAAAAATAATTATCGATACGGGTATCCCCATGAATTGTTAACTCTTTCGCTATCTTCTCAGCGACAGGTGGGTTTACTTTGTCTTTTTGCCCTTTAGAACAGGCAGAAAAAAGGATTGGTACCATGATCAGGAAAATTAATTTAGTCATGAGCTGACTTGAAGTCAGGACCTGACAATACAAGTTTTTTTTATTAAACATAGCATTAATTTTTAGTTAGAATAATGAACCTCTTTATTAAACCCAGATATTTTATTAATTACCGTGAGTTCGAAATTATTAATATTGATTTACAGGTATTTAATGTTATTCTTTGTGGAACTTAGTGTCTTGGAGCCTTTGTGGCATATTTTTACCGCCACTAAGACACAAAGGCACAAAGGAAACACTAAGTTCTTGTTTTTCATCATTCAATTTTATTAATTTAAGTTCAAATCTTATATCAAACTCACGTTAATTAAGAAATTCTTGTTGATAAAATTTATAAAGATAATGATTTTATAAATTGGAGTTATTAAGAAATCGATTATGTTAATTTGCTGGGTAAACTAACTTATCTTAAGGTTCAACTCTGTAATTGCCTAAAAAATCAATATTAAAATGAGAATATTCATGGGGTCTTTTGGCTATTCCGGTTCATGAACTAAACGAAGTGTTCTCACGAACGCAGTGAGTAACCGATTTTTCCATGATGATCTGTGGCAGTTGAACCGGTGTTTCTTTTCATATCTGTAACCCCGGGCTCCGCCCGGGGCTATTGTTGTTAGACCCTTACAGGGTCAATCATTGAATATAAAATTTTCAGTCTTGATCTTCGCAAAAGGTTTTTCTGGATTAAAAACCCTATGGGTATGGAAAATCCTCAAAGTCTCGTGAACCGATCATTTATTTATGATTTCCCGGGCCAAAAGACCTGATAACTAAAACGCCAGGGTAACTATTGTGCCTTCACCCGGGTTTGATGTAACGGAAATTTTCCCTTTGTGCAAACGCATGATTTGTCTTGACAAGCTTAATCCAATTCCTGATCCCTGTTTTTTGGTTGTGAAGAACGGAATAAAAATCTTTTCGAATGTTTCTTCGTTTATACCTTTACCATTATCCTTAACCTGAATAAATATTTGCCGGTTCGTTTCCATTGCCAAAACTTCAATAACCGGATTTTTTTTACTCTTTAATGCATCCACTGCATTCAACACAAGGTTAATCAAAACCCGTTCAATCATTTCCAGGTCAGCACTTAGCTTCATTTTATCTTTTTGGATTTTAATACTCAATTGAATATTATTTTTCAAAAGAACCGGTTTCATTAAGGTTTCGACATGATGCAGGAGATCAGTTATATAAATTTTCATGAAATTCGGCTTGGGCAGCCGTGTGAGATTTCTATAGCTGTTGACAAACTCCAGAAGCCCTTTACTTCTATCCTCGATGGTTTTGAGACTTGAATACATATCGTTCAGGTCGTCCGGGTCTAATTGCTTCAAATCCTTTCTTTTTCCTTTTTCATCGAGAAGCATTTCATTTATAGCAGTACTTAAAGACGACACAGGCGTAGCCGAATTCATAATTTCATGGGTTAATACTCTTATAAGCTTCTGCCAGGATTCCAGTTCCTGTTCTTCCAATTCATTTTTTATGTTTTGCAAAGAAAAAATCGTGTAAGGTTTCCCTTGTAATTTGAAACGGGCACCTTGAAAGGAGAGTTGCAATAATTCCCCATTGATCACCGTTTTTACCAGACCTCCCTTTTCCGGATCCGGTTTTTGCATTATTTCGAAAAGCTTATGATCAATCTTAGCAATATCATGGATATTTTTTAAACCGGTGATCCGGAGCAATTTTTTAGCAGCCTTATTAATTAGCTGAATCTCCCCGTCAGGACCAAAGCAAAAAAGAGCAATATTGACATGTTCGATTACCGTCTTAAGATACTGATAATGAACTTCTTTTTCAATTCGCGTGTTTTGTAATTCCGAAGTGATTATATTAAAAGTTTGATGTAATTCAGAAAATGACCTGTTTTTTTCCTTTTTCAAATATGTGTTCGTGAAATCCTTGTTCCTTATTGATAACAGGAAATTGCTTATTTCTCTGTTGGTACGTTCAATGAAGTAAATTAATTCTGCCATAATTGCAAATACCAGGATAGCTGAGATTGCGGAAGCCATATACCACTGATCCTGGCTTATGGCAAATACAAACAGAGCCATAAAAATTCCTGTCAACAAAACCCGGATTACGACTTTTATTCTAAACCCCTTAAATACCATACTTGTTGATTTTTCGGTAAAGTGTAGTTCTTCCAAGTCCAAGCTCTTTAGCTGCCTTGCTGATATTCCCCCGGTACCTGGCAATTGCATTTTCTATAGTGATTTTTTCCATATCTTCCAGATTCAGGATCTCTTCCGGTTTGAATTTCGGCCTTCCCACTTCAACAATGAAGTCGGCTAACCTGGTTTCCGGACCTTCAGACATGATGATTGCCCTCTCAACCAAATGCTGTAATTCACGTACATTACCCGGCCAATTATAATTAATCAGTTCTTTCATGTCTGATTTGGAAATTTTAGGAACAGGTTTATTGTATTTTCTTGAATGGATATTAAGAAAATGATTTATCAATAACGGAATATCCTTAGATCTCTCCCTTAACGGGGGTATCCTGATCTCAACCGTATTTATTCGGTAGAGCAGATCCTGCCGGAATTTATTCTGGTCAATCATTTCATGCAATGGCATATTGGTGGCAGATATTAATCTGACATCTGTACTTTTTGGCTGGGTTGCACCCACCCTGGTAATTTCCTTATTTTGAATAGCTGCCAGAAGTTTTACCTGCAGAAGTAATGACAGATTTCCTATTTCATCAAGAAAAAGTGTACCACCTGAAGCCAGTTCAAATCTTCCTGCCCTGTCTTCTTTTGCATCGGTAAAAGCACCTTTGACATGTCCGAAAAGTTCAGACTCAAATAATGTATCGGATATTGCTCCCAGATCCACTCCAATGAAAATTTTATCTGCCCGGTTTGATCTTCTGTGTATAAGTCTGGCCACTAATTCTTTCCCTGTACCATTTTCCCCCAATAGTAAAACATTCGCATCAGTTTTACCAACCTTCTCAACAACCTTTAGAACATCCTTCATAACCTGTGAGGAACCGATGATCTCTGAAAAGGGCTGTTCGATATCCCGGGTTAAAACCCTTTGCGTCGATTTCAGGGTTTCTATCTCTTTCCTCGATTGACTGAGTCTGTATGCTGCCATAACCGTAGCCAGTAATTTCTTGTTATCCCAGGGTTTAACAACAAAATCCACAGCCCCTTCCTTCATGGCTTTTACTGCCAGATCAATTTCTCCGTATGCAGTGATCATAATCACATTTATGGAATCATCCAGTTCATGCAATTTCCTGAGCCAAATTATTCCTTCCCTTCCACTGGTAGCTCCTGATGAAAAATTCATATCCAACAGAACGACATCAAATGAAGTTTCCTTCATTATTCCCAGAATATCTTCCGGTCTCTCAGTAGTCTTAATAATTTCAAAATGCTTTTTAAGTACTACCCTTGCAGTTAATAAAATATCCTTATCATCATCAACAACCAGTATTTTTCCTTGTTTTTCCATGTATTCTACAATAATCGAACCTCCGAGGTTCCCTTACTCTCTGCCTACTGCGTACTGTGTACTTTCCCTGCCTCCTGCTCCTGCTAATGCTACCACACCGACTCTGCCAATTGTCCTGCAGACTCTGCCAGGTCCTGTGGACCCTGGCAGGTCTCCCCCAGTCATCCACCATTCCACTATTCCATTATTCCAATCCTACCTCCTGCCGCTTGCCCTGTTAAATTATGAAATACAGCAAAGCGTATTTAACAGGGCTGCTACTGCCACTCCATCCAGTATCTAGTCCCAGTACCAAGCGCCTACTACTCAGCACCTAACATATAACTTATAACAATTAACTTATAACATTTTTTTTCATTCAACTCAATACGCTTATTCATCACTCCGTGTTTATTATGACGAAAAAGCTTAGCAAATTACATATTTTCCTGATTTGTTCCACTCTGAAACAGGCCTTTGTTTCGTTTCGGAACAAGTTTTAATAAAAACATATTCAAGTATAATTTTTATCCACCTGTATAACAGTGTATTATAGATAAAGGCATACTTATTGACCGTACATATAACCGATGAATGAATAAAAAAGAACATAGCTTCACGAATTTATTAAAAAATATATCTTTGAGAGAGATGTGTTAAATTTGTTTGATTGTTGCACAAGGCAATTAGAAAGAGGCATAACTTATTGTATATCAGATTATGTTTTTGAACTTAGCCCCGCCTGGGCGGGGCGATCTCATGAACGAAGTGAGTAAATTCCGATACATATTAAATAATGTTCAGAAATTATGTTAAAACAGCATTAAGAAACTTTTGGCGATTCAAGGGGTATTCTTTCATTAACATACTTGGATTATCCATTGGGATAGCCGGTTTTCTTGTAATAGCCCTGTTTTTGCATTATCAGTTAAGTTTCGATAATTTTTTTAACCTACGTGATCAAATCCATCTGGTTATAAGGGATTGTAGTTACGAAGACCAGAAGGAAACAAGAGCCAATATCGGTGCACCCCTTGCCCCGCTTCTTATGGAAAACTATCCACAGGTACATGATGCCGTCAGATTTACCTTTGGAAACACCCTGTTTAACCTTAATAATCAAATTCTATCGGAGGATGTAATATTTTCTGATCAAAGCCTTTTTTCAATGCTCAACTTCGAGTTGAGCATGGGTGATCCTAAAACAGCTCTGGAAAAGCCTTTTTCAGTTGTTCTCTCCCCGAAGATGGCAAGAAAATATTTTGGAGACCAAAACCCTCTCAACCAGGTAATTCAGTTTAAATCGCGATTTGATACGGTTAAATATGACTTAATGGTAACCGGAATCCTGGAAGAAATTCCTGTAAACTCTCATATCGATCTGGAGATTGTAATTTCATACCAGACTTTATCAAGTCTGTACGGGAACTGGTTTATGACCAATCATTGGGACTCGGGAACCCTGACTTATATTTTGCTTGATAAAGAATTTGATCCGGCAGAATTTGAAACCTTACTGGTTGAATTCACAGAAAAATATGTTGATAAAGGGCCATATAACGAATTAGAACTCAAATTAATCCCTCTTAAAAAGGTTTATTTTAATTCAACTCAATTCAGTGGATTTCTTTTCACACGAAAAGGAAATTTAACGGTTACAATGGTTTTTTTTATCATTGCTATTTCCGTTTTAATCATTGCTTGTTTTAATTACATGAATCTTTCTACTGCCCTGGCAACCGCAAGGGCAAATGAAGTGGTAACCCGAAAGGTTGCAGGTGCAAAAAAGAAACAAATTACCAGGCAATTTATAGGTGAATCCATTCTGTACAGTTTTATTGCTTTTTTGTTTGCTGTCGCTATAGCTGAAATAACTCTTCCTCATCTGACGGCTTTAACCGGGGTGAAATTATCGGTCTACCAGTCCGGAAGTGTCCTTTTTTTAATCCTCATGCTTGGAACGGCTATACTTGTTGGCATATTTTCAGGAAGTTATCCGGCTTTCTTCCTTTCCAAATTTAACCCTGTTACTATTATGAAAGGAAATACCCCGGCTGGAGGACTTAAGGGATTCAGAACCATCCTGGTTATTTTTCAATTTGTTATTTCAATTGTTCTTATTACCGGTGCTATCTTTTTTACGAGGCAGATGTCTTTCATACATAATAAAGACTTAGGGTTCAAAAAAGAAAATATAGTGGTTCTCCCGGTAAAAAATATCAATACAACAAAGAAATATCCTTTGATAAAGGCAGAATTACTGCGTGACAAAAACATAAACAGTATTACTGCTTCTTCACAGGTTCCCGGCCTTACCTCCCAGAACGGTATCATGACAAGAACAGAAACTGTGATGGATCTGTTGCTTGGTATTATTTATATTGATTTCGATTATTTCGAAACACTTGGTATTAAAAAACATACAGGTCGGTTTCCAAGCCGGGATATTTCCACTGACGGGAAACATGCCATTTTGATGAATCAGGCGTGTTCAAAATTTTTAAGCTGGGAGGATCCTGTCGGAAAGCATATGGATCTGTATTTTAAAGAAAAAGATAAGATATTCAATATATATGAGGGTGATGTAATCGGGACTGTTTCGGATTTTAATTTCAGATCGCTGATGGAGCCCATCCAACCTGTATTGTTTAAAATTGACCCGAACCGGTTTCGTTATATCCTAATCCGGATCAACGGAAAAGACATTCCCTCTGCCCTGAAAGCTATCGAACATACCATAACAAAACTAAGCCCGGACCAACCTCTTGATTACTTTTTTCTCGACCAGGAAATTGAAATAATCTATAAATTCTTCCATATCGTTGGACAAATAACCCGGTCGGCAAGTTTTCTGGCTATGTTTATTGCCTGTCTTGGATTGTTTGGTCTGGCTTCATTTATGGTTGTGAACAGAACCAAAGAAATCGGAATAAGAAAAGCTTTCGGTGCATCGGCGATGCGCGTTACTCTAATCCTGTTTAATACATTCACCAGGTGGATTATCATTGCAAATGCCATTGCCTTTCCGATTGCTTATTTTCTTGTGAAATATTTCCTGCAAAACTTTGCTTATCGCACCAATATTTCTTTCCGGGTATTTTTATTAACCGCTTTTATCTCAATCATAATAGCCGTATTAACCGTAAGTTTTCAAGCCATTAAATCAGCGAATACCAACCCTGTTAAATCCTTGAGGTATGAATAGTTTAATAGATTTATGATTTTAGATTTTAGATTTTAGATTTATGTCGGATTACCGGTTTCTTTTTGAGGCTCATTTGAAACTTTAAAAACGGCTAAAGCCGTTAAGTTTTTCTGAATTATTCCAACCTTTATTATTCATAAACTATAGATTAAAAAAATATCAATAGCCCCGTCCTTTAGGGCGGGGAACAAAGTTAGCCTATTTATCTCCCCTCAAAATTTGGGGAATTTTATTTTCAAATTTATAAAATTCCCCAAATTTTGAGGGAGGGGAGTTGGTTTCTTTTCAAACCCCGCCTTAAAAGGCGGGGCTATTGATAAATTAATCACCAAAAGTTTATGAACTAAGCGAACTAAACGAAGT